>NZ_JAUOPX010000054.1:0-28631 GCF_030547455.1 Motilimonas sp. 1_MG-2023
ACTAATATTATTTTGATCATCTTCGTAGCTCCAGTTGCTCCAGTCGCTGTCTTGTGTGGTGACTTGTTGCCCTGGCACTAACTTGTGTAAATTGAACTAACATTATTTTGATCATATTAGTGGCTCCAGTTGCTGTCTTGTGTGGTGACTTGTTGTCCTGGAACTAGCTTGTGTAAACCGCTTGTAATAATGCGCTCGCCATCTTTTACGGCGCCGTAAACATAGGCCGATCCTTGATTGGCATGAGCAATGCGCACATCACGGCGCTCAATCGTAAAGGTGTTATTTTTCCCTTCAACCAAAGCAAATACATTCCAAGTGCCTCGTAAACCATCGGTCAGTGCACTTAAAGGCAGCCAACACCCGGTCTGATCTTGTTGCTCTTTTAAGTTTAAATAGGCCAGTTGGCCGGGAATAAAGGTGTATTTAGGTGGGATGAGAAAGCGTAACTGCACGGTACGTGTAGCTGGCTCAACCGATGCGCCCTTGGTAATTAAGCTAATGGGGATGGTTTGCCCAGCGATAGTGGCGTTTACTTGTTGGTTAAGGCTTTTATCAAGCTTGCTAAGTAGTCGTACTGGTAAACCTATTTTTATCTCTTGTTCTGATAGTTGTAATAACTCAAACACGGGGCCGCCAGCACTAACAACTTGGCCCTGCGCGACTAAGCGCTGGCCTATTTGAGCAGCAAAGGGGGCGTGCAGTGTCGATTTGTCGATACGTGTTTGATTAGCAGCCAATGACGCATTAATCCGCGCTTTATTGGCGCGCAGTGACGCTTGTTTGGCTTTTAATTCATCGACGCTTTGTTCTGAGGTATAGCCTTTCTTTTGTAATGAATATAAACGGGCTAAGTTGGCTTTTACTAAAACTGTATCTGCTTCTGTTTGCGCCAATTGTGCAAATAGTTCGTTGCGCTCTATCTGCAGCAGTTCTGTATCAAGGGTGGCTAGAACGTCGCCCTTGTTCACTTTCTCACCAGTATTACTGAGTAGGTTGGCTATCTTGCCGGGGAGTTCAAAACCAATATTGGCATTTTGCTGCGCAAACACACTGCCAACAAATTGCCGTTCAATGATAAAGCTATCTTGCTGTTTAAGCTTGATACTTTCGGTATGATGTAACGAAGGCTCAGCCTGACTTGAAGAGCTAAAGCAGCCAAGTAAGCACAATAAGAGTAAGGTTGACTTGATTGTTGAAAAATATTGGCCCATTTTGCATTCCATGATTATTCTGGACTTGTGGGTCTAGTTTAATTTTAATTAGACCAATAAGTCCAGTTTAAAAAATGACCTTTTGGCCGTTTCACTGCAGAAGCGCTAATTCAATACAGTGTAGGTATGATGATTAAGAATAGAACAAAAAGTGAAGACAAGCGGCGCTTGATCTTGAAAGCGGCAGTGCGTTTATTTGTTGAACATGGCTTCACTCAGATCACCATGGCAAAGGTGGCTGAGCATGCAGGGGTATCAAAGCAAACAGTATATAGCCACTTTGGTAATAAAGAGGACTTGTTTGCCGCGGCTATTGAAAATAAGTGTCTCAGTTTAGGACTTGCTGACAGCCTACATTTAGAAGGAGAGCTAAAAACTTGTTTAACGCTGTTCGCTTTGCGCTTTGGCAGTTTTATCATTGAAGATGAAACCCTTAAAACCCACAAGTTATGTGCATTTGAAGCGAATCACTTACCGCAGTTGGCTGAGATTTTCTTCCGTCTTGGGCCCGATGTTGTGATCAGTGAGCTAAGCCGCTACTTTGCTTATAAAACGGAGCAAGGTAAATTAAACACTCCAGAGCCTCGCTGGGCTGCCAGCCAGTTTTTAGGTATGGTGATGGGCGAGGCAAGATTACGTGCCGAATTAAATCAAATGGATGAAAAAACGCTAGTGGAGCGAGAGCAATATTTATTGAATAGCGTGGATATGTTTCTTAAAGCTTATCAAGCGTAAAGCTTGGTGTTTTCGCACAATAAATTCCGCTCCTTGTATGTTGAACTTGTTGATTCGTGTTTTTTGTAGGGCCTGAGCTTGCTCAGGGTATTTGTGATATTCGCAGAGCAAGCTCTGCTCCTACATGAGGGTCTCAAGCTTTTGTAGGAGCAGAATTTATTCTGCGATATAAAGGGCTGGTTTTTTTAGGTGGTATGTTGCTACTCACACCTATCGCCGCATTAATGCGGATCCTGCAATACCACCCAATTTTAAAACAAACGGTTAAGGCCGTTTAATGCCGCAACACGATAAGCTTCTGCCATGGTTGGATAGTTAAATGTGGTGTGTACAAAATACTCGATGTTATTACCGCCGTTTTTTTGCTCCATAATAGCTTGGCCGATATGAATAATCTCAGAAGCGCGTTCACCAAAACAATGAATGCCTAAAATTTCTTTGGTTTCACGATGGAACAAAATTTTCAAACTGCCAACATCAGAGCCTAAAATTTGCGAACGAGCCAAATGTTTAAACTGCGCTCGACCCACTTCATAGGGCACTTTCAGTGCGGTTAGCTCTTGCTCGGTTTTACCCACAGAGCTGATTTCTGGAATGGTGTAAATGCCGGTTGGAATATCTAATATCAGTTTCTTGCGGCTATCTTTACCACTGACGATTGAGCCTGCTGCAATACGGCCTTGATCATAGGCTGCGCTAGCTAAACTGGGGTAACCAATCACATCGCCTACAGCATAGATATTTTCGACGTCTGTTTGATAGTTATCGTTCACTTTTAGCTGGCCGCGGCCATCAGGCGTTAGGCCAATAGCGGCTAAATTCAACTTATCGGTATTACCGGTACGGCCGTTGGCAAAAAGTAAACAATTTGCTCTCATCTTTTTGCCTGACTGCATGTGCATAATCACGCCATCGGGGGTTGTTTCTACGCTCTTATACTGCTCGTCATGGCGAATGATGATGCCAGAATTTCTAAAGTGATAAGATAACGAATCCGACATTTCAGCATCTAAGAAGGAAAGTAAGCGCTCACGGTTGTTGATTAAATCTGTTTTAACATCAAGTCCTCTAAAGATAGAGGCATACTCAGAGCCGATAACCCCTGCGCCATAAATAATGATACTAGAAGGGTGGTAATCAAGGGATAAAATGGTGTCACTGTCATAAACATGGGGATGAGAAAAATCGATATCAGCCGGGCGGTAAGGGCGTGAGCCTGTCGCAATAATGATATTGTCAGCGCTCAAATAATCCAGTGAGCCATCGTTTTTGCGAATTTGTAAGGTGTGATTATCGACAAATGAGGCTTCACCAAAAAATAAATCGCATTCATTGCGATCGTAAAAGCCTTTGCGCAAGTTTACTTGCTTGCGAATAACCGACTGGGCATGACTTAATATTTCAGCGAAAGTCAGTTGTTTACGCGCTTGGTCTTCGCCAAACAATGGGTTGCTATTAAACTCAATTAAGCGGCTAACGGAATGGCGTAGGGCTTTAGAAGGAATGGTACCCCAATGGGTACAGCCGCCGCCTACCGAATGAGCTTTTTCAATAATGGCTACTTTCTTGCCGCGCTTGGCCAGCTTCATTGCTGCGCCTTCACCGCCAGGTCCGGTTCCGATAACAATGGCATCATAATGCGCCGCAATTTTAAACGGGGTGGCTGTATTCGGTTTTTTACTCACGGGTATTCCTTTTTTATTTTTATCGAGCGCAGTGGGCGGATCTAATCTTATTTATTTACTTGGCCAACCAAATATACGAGGTTAAAACACTTAACCTCCGTCTGTAATAAGTTAAACACTCGCTAGCCTGTGCAAAATAACAAATTTTGGCCTGTATTGCCCAATGTTGTCGTTATTTTGAGATCAGTTTAACAAGCTGTTAAGTTGAAGTTACATACTCTATACCCAAGCAACTTCAAGATGCTTGTTCAGCGAGAGTTTGTTGGCTGTTAGGCAAGGCGCTGATTTGAAAACATAGTTATTCTACGTTGAAAATCAGTAATAAAACATGACAGCCTACAAGACTCGCCCTTCGGGAGTCGCTCATTGCGTTCATTCTTGTTGAAAAACCTCAAAAGGGGGGTTCCATTACCTCGACTTTTCGCCTTAAATTGAATGTAATGAGCGGCTCTTAATCCTGCATTTCGAGGTCGTTTGGGTATAAAAGCCATGGTACTAAAACGGCGATTGTCATATTATGGCTGGTGCCAATTTAATGCGAATCTCAGAGGAAAGTTGTGCCATATGGGGTTATTCTCAATAGTACTGCCTTGGTTCGCCTTTGCTTAAATTAATGTGCCATTACTTCAGGATATTGCCTTATGACTAACAACATTGAACGTAAGCCTTTGCTACTTGCTTTTTTAACAGGGTTATGTGGTAACGCAACGTTAGCTGCGTTAACGTCAGCCCATGTTTCTTTTTCCATCTTTCCAATAATCGCCTTTGCTTTTGCACTGTCGGCGTTGTGGCAAGCTTATGTCGCAGGTCCGATGGAAGGAGACACGCCACGTTGTGCTTTAGCGATGTTTTTTGTTGGCGCGCTTGGTTACTCATCATTTTTACGTGCCGAGTTCCCCGATATTGGCCAAAACATTATTCAAATATTCCTGTGCTTGGGCTTAGTGTTTTATGTCGCAATTAAGTTAGGGTTAGGAAAAAGAAATTCATCTGAGCCAGCTGCTGAGGTGGTTAGCGAAAGTTAAATACTTTGCTCCCTTGAAAGCTCCTGCGGGAGCTTTTCTGCAAAAACATCTCAAATATAGCCTCTTCTGCCGATCTAAACGTTTGCATACAACGTACGAAATACACTTATTAACTTAGATAATTGGACACATAAAATGAAAGCCCTTGTTGTGATAGCCCATGGCAGTCGAAACCCGTTAGCTAATGAAGAGCTACAAAAAATGGTGCTGCAATTAAGTCAACAACCCGAGAATAATCAGTTTGATTTTTTTAAGGCGGGTTACTTAGAACTGGCAAGCCCATCGATCAACGAGTGCTTAGATGAGTTGCTTGAAAAAGGGGTGACCGAGTTTGTTATCTTCCCCTACTTCTTAAACTCAGGTGTTCACGTGCTTAAAGATATTCCAAAGGTGGTGACTCATTATCAAACCACTTACCCAGACCATCAATTTTCGCTGCTTACTCACTTTGGTGCAGCGCCGGGCATTTTAGGTTTAGTCACTCAGCTGGTAGCGCAAGGGTAAGGGCATATATTTGTTATATGCGCAAGCAATTCTAGCGGCTAATACTACTAGAAGTTGCTTGGGCATGATTAAATTAACCAATCGCAAGTTTAACATTCGCAAAACGTATCTTTTGAGTTCTTGGGCTAGCAAGAAAGTAGGCTAAAGTGAGCGGGCCCAGTCTTCCCATGAACATCAAGAAAATAATAATAAATTCGCCTAATTCAGATAGTTCTCCCGTTAGCCCGCGCGACAACCCAACAGTACCTAATGCCGACACCGCCTCAAATACTATGTCTAACATTGGTGCATCTTCGCTCAGCAACAGCGCAAATGTGGCAACCCAAGTAACGCCAATGGAAATGACCGTCAATGCTAAAGCCTTGCTGATGGTTTCTTTAGCTATCTCTCTTTTATAGACATAACATGCCTCGTTACGACGTAGGTAGCTGTAAGTGGATAGAATAAGTACCATAAAGGTAACAACCTTAATACCGCTAGCTGTGCTTAGTGAGCCGCCACCAATAAACATTAAGAGTAATATAATAGTGCTAGTGGCATCTTCGAGTTGGTCGATAGCCAATGTATTAAACCCTGCTGTTCGTGGTGTCACGGCTTGAAACCAAGAGGCTAGCCATTTACCTGATTCGCTTAAAGGGGCCAAGGTATTGGGATTGTCGTACTCTATTAAATAGATAGCGATCAGTGCTGCGCTATTGATTAAAATTGTCCCAGAGATCATCATTCGGCTATAAACAGTTAAACTTGACCAGCGTCTATTAAGACGTAAGTCGATCCAAACGGAAAAACCCAAGCCACCAATAATAAACAAAAAAGTAATGGTTAAGTTGACCACAGGATCGCTCACATAGGGCATCAAGCTGTCTGCACTTAATGCAAACCCCGCATTATTGAATGCACTAATGGTGTAAAAAAAACCATGGAATAGGCTAGTTTTCCAGCCTAACTCGTCGCTCCAGTAAATGGATAAGATAGCTATTCCTATCAACTCAACAATCAGCGCAAAGGCCATCACAGATTTAGCCGTTTCAACCAAGGTTCGGCTGTCGGTTTGGTTAAATGCTTCTTGAGCAACGGTACGTTGCATGTATCCTATTTTTCCGCCCAGTGCGAGCAAAGTCACAATAGCGAATGTCATTAAACCTAGGCCACCAAACTGGATTAATAAGGCAATAATAATTTGGCCAAACCAAGTAAATACAGTGCCAGTATCAACCACCATTAAGCCTGTGACGGTAACCGCTGAGGTAGCTGTAAACAGGCTTTGTACCCAAGATATCGGTTGGTGCGTAGCAAACGGTAACTTGAGTAAACAAGTACCTAGTAAAATCAGCAGTGCGAAGCTGGCGCATAAAATAAAGGGAGGCGCGCCTAGCAGCTTTTTTCTAACGATAGGCTGACGTTCAAGTGGATTAATAGAAGGATCCCATAACACCATGCTACACCAACCTTGGCGCGATATATTTTAGTTCTTCACGGGTTCCGCATAGGAGTAAAATGTCATTCTCATGCAGCATAAATGAGTCGGAAATTTGCGAGATAAGTTGTTGCTCTCGTTTCACTAATAGCGTTTTGATGGTGCCATGTTTGTTTCCTAAGACATGTGAAAGAGGACGATTTTGAAGTGACTCTTTAACATGAATTTCAACTACATAAGTGTCGTGTCCGATAGCAAGGTAGTTGTTAACCATAGGGTAGTTAAGTGATTGGGCCACCCGCATGCCCATTTCTTCTTCAGGATGGATAATCCTAGAGACACCGAGCTTAGATACTATAGTGTGGTGGGCTCGTGTGTTCGCTTTTACCCATATCTCTTTTTGGCCGAGATTTTTTAACGCGAGGGTGCAAAGCAAGCTAGATTGCATATCTTGTCCTATTGCCACAAGAATCGCCTCACTGCTATCGAGATCTAATTCACGCAATGCGCTCTCATCGGTAGCATCACAGATCACGGCTTGTGTTAAGTTTTTGACGTACTTCTCTACCATTTTTGCATCTTGATCTACACCTGTTACAGTGTGACCCAAATGAATTAACTCTAAGCAAGCGGAAATACCAAACCGCCCTAGACCTATGATGGTAAAATGTGCCATACCTTTATTTTCCTTTTCTTTGTCTATTGGAAGAGTGCGAAATTTTGCTGATGATGCACCTTTGTCATGACTTATAATCAAGGTTAACCCCATTAAGGTTGGGGCGTTAACCGATAACCGAGGCCTGATTCGGTTTTGATTAGGTCTTGTTTATCTGCACTATCATTGAGTTTTTTACGTAATTGACTGACAAGAATACGCAGATAATGTGTATTGTGCTGGTGAGTTTCACCCCAGATATGAGAGAGTAATTCAGCTCTTTTGATTAGTTTTCCGGGTTGGGCCATTAGCTTAGCGACAAAAGCGAATTCTTTCTTGGTGAGGAAAACATTTTGTTCATTGAGCCATACTTGATTAGTACTTTTTTGTAACTTTAGTGGGCCGCAAACTAGGATATCTTCCACTTCAGACGTAGCCACTAAATCACGCAGTAGGACTTTTATCCTTACCATTAATTCTTTGATACCAAATGGTTTACTTAAATAGTCATTGGCACCAGCTTCCAGTAAACGGATCTTTTCTTCTTCTTGATCGCGAGCCGTTAAAATTAATATAGGGGTTTTACTCATTTCACGTATTTGATGCAGTAACTGAATACCATCACCGTCTGGTAAGCCCAAATCCAGTATCACTAAATGGGGTGGATCTTGGTGGTAAGTCGCTAGTGCTGACGCGACTGATGTCGCACCGACATATTGAAACCCTTCTGCATTCAACGAAATACGAATAAAAGTATGAATTTGAGTTTCATCATCTACGAGCAAAATTTTGTAGGCCATATTAACCCTCTTAGTGAACCGGTAAGCAAATGCGGATCATGCAACCATGATCAATGGTCACTGCTTCGATCTTGCCTAAATGCAACATCACCATGCCTTTTGCTACCGTTAATCCAAGGCCTGTGCCGCAATTATGATACTGCTGTGATGAGTCGCTATAGAATAGCTCGAAAATTTGTTGCTTTTGCTGCTCAGTGATACCTGGACCTTTATCGCACACCTCTAATACAACCTCACCATCTGAAGCGTAGACTTTGAGATTAACGATTTCATCCGCAGGGGAGTAGCGCAGGGCGTTGTCTATTACATTAAAAATGGCTTGTTCGATTAATGAGTGACAGATAAATAGTTTCGGTAGTGATGGTTCGCTGATGAGGTGTAAGCGATGTTGTGATTCAGGAAAGCGAGTCATTGTGTGCTGAATGAGATTTAAAATTGATTCTTCGGTTTTATGTAGTTTAACCGCACCGTGTTGCAATTTAGTCGCATGGAGCAAGTTTTCAATATATTGGTGTAAGCGGTGGCTTTCAAATGTGGCGCTAGTTAATAACTCTGTCTTTTCTGTTTCAGTAAGTTTGCCCATATATTCTTTTAACGTGGTCAAAGTACCAATAATAGTGGCTAATGGTGTGCGTAAATCATGGGAGACAGACATTAAAATGCTATTTCTGAGCTGAGCTTGCTTCAGCTCATTTTGCTGACGTCGATAATGTTCGGCTAACTGGCTGGTGGTTAATGCGACAATCAAAAATACTAATAGATTGAATATTTCATCTAAGTTAGTCATTTTCAAGGAAAAACGCGGCGCAGTAAATAAGAAGTTGAAACTCACCGCAGTGAATACCGCGCAAAGATAAGCAAATTTGTTGTTACACTGCAGCGCAACAACTACGACGGCGAGCTGTAAAATAAGTAGCACCGCCGCAGTTGAATACAAAAAAAATTGGATAGCTAAGCTGCTAGTTAACGCAATTACTAGTATTGCTATCGTGAATATAAAGGGGCTGGAAAACCTTTGCATGAGCATAATATAAGCGTATAAGAAAGAACAACTTGTTGGTACTTTAGCAAATGCCAATCAGTTGTTCGCGTAAAAAAAGCGTAAAAATATGAGGCTAACCCCCAGTCAGCAGCCTATCATTCTTGGCATTCACTGCTTAGGATTTAGCTAACCTAGACCGCTTTAGGTTATACTTTCTAAAAAATGCCGATGAAAATACTAACTTAGTGCGAGCACTTCATAAACAATCGGTTTCCCCCCTAAGGTTAAGCTAACCTCATCACCCACTTGTCGTTGGTTTAGCTCTTTACCAATGGGTGATGAGGGCGTGATCACAACTACCTCTTGCCCATTTAGTGTTACTTTTAAGCCCCCTGCAGATGGCCCCATAAACAAAGTCTTTTGGTTTCCTTGTTCATCAATGATTGAAACTAGTGCGCCAACGGTGACCTTGGTGCAGTTAATCGCGCTATCCAACTGCTTAAAGTTTTGTACGTCAGCGGCACATTGCGCTACACGAACTGATTGACCTTGTGCCAAATAAGCGGCTTCTAGGGCTAAGGTGTCATATTTATTCTCGGCAATATTTTCATCGTCAGTGGCCGTATCGTGAGCGCGCTTAGCCGCGGCCATTGCAGTTTGATGGCTAGTTTCTAGAGAAATGAGTATTGCTGTTAATAGCTGAGCTTTGTTCATTATTTGTAGGACGTCGTTGAAGTGGGGTAAATACTAGAGAGCGTCAGGATGATTGTAAAGCTGATAGCGTCTTTTAAGATTTAGCCCAATTGACAAACCCGACGCGCTTTTGCGACAGTAGGCCATATCGCCCATCGGCACAATTTTACTGGTTATTATGCTCAATCAGAAACTTATCACCCTGCTACCTGATCTTGCCACTTATATTGTAGTTGTGAACGAAGGCAGCTTTACGGCTGCAGCGAAAACCTTGGCGGTGACACCATCGGCACTCAGCAAACTGATCACTCGTCTTGAAGCTGCGCTGTCGGTGAAATTGTTTGAACGTACCACGCGTAAGTTGCTCATTACGCAAGCCGGTACACGCGTATACGAACAAAGTTTGGTGATGGTAAATGCGGCGCAACAAGCCATCGAGCTTTCCATGTCGGATCACACCGAAGCCGCTGGCTCATTAACAGTTGCTGCGCCAGAGGCGTTTTTAAATTCAGTGTTACAACCTTTAGTGGTGCCATTTTTAACTCGCTACCCAAATATTCAGTTAAAACTGCGCGCGGCAGATGGGGCAATTGATCTGTTTAAGCACAATATTGATGTCGCTTTTCGGCTCACTGACAAGCCCGATGAAAACTTAGTATTACGCGAGATTTGTAAAACTAATCTGGTCTTGTGTGCTAGTCCTGACTACCTTGCTCGTTGTGATACGCCAACGCATCCCACCCACCTAAGTGAGCATGATTGCCTCTATTTAGCCGAAACCGAGCGCGACAACATCTGGGACTTTCTTAAAGATGATGAGTTCCACACCGTGGCGGTAACAGGGCGCTATGCGGTGAACCATTCGCAAATGCGCTTAACTGGGGTGAAAGAAGGCTTGGGCATTGGCATCTTTCATGACTTTGTGATCCAAGATGCGCTGGCTAAAGGTGAAGTGGCACAAGTGCTCAACGATTGGACCATCAAAAGTAATTACCACGGCGCAGTTGCGATGCAATACCCGCAAACCAAATACATGCCAGCGCGGCTGCGGGTGTTTATTGATTACGTGGCGGCTAACTTAACCGCCAAGTTGAATCGTTAGATTTATATGGCACTAAATACTCGGTGTTGAATGACAGCAAGCAACTGTTCGCTTCTAAGTATATACCCAATCAACCTGGAGATGCTTGAAACATACATCTTCAAGTTGATTGGGTATATGCTTGAACTACCTAGTGAAGAAGAGCTTCGCCTGCAGGTAGAGAAAGAGCCTCAACAACTGATTGCCAATAAGGAACTCAATAAATGCTCGTTTTTAACTGCACCAAAGCAGCGGCAGAATTTTTTACAGTGACCCGCCAAGGCAAGAAAGTCTCAAGCCTTGAGACTGCACCACATAAGACCATTGCCGAGTCAATTGAACAAGTTGTTTTCCCTGAAGGTGTGGATGCCAATAAAAAGGGTGGTTTTCAGTGGCACTGGGTACTTCATTGCGTATCCATCAAGCGAAAAAAGTACCTAATGGCAATGGACTATAAAACTCGTGCTTGTATTGCTGTGCTTGCTGGTAAAAAAGGCGATATCTATCAGTTTCTTAATGCTTTTGACCCAATGCTAAAAGCTTATTTTCACAGTCTAGCCCATGAACACGGTGTCGACACTGGGGAGATTGAGAGTTGTATTGCTCATTACGATAGAGAAGTGAATGACTGTGCGTTCCATCCAAGAGGTGACCGCAGTGTGCAAGCACATATTAATGATGTGTACTGGCATCTTGAACGCCATTGCTATGAAGATGGCATGTTACTTGAAGATCTCGACTTACTAGGTTTTAACATATTCGCAAGTCAGTTCTCTCGAAATAGTAAATACAAAAAAGGCTTCTTTACCCCTAATGAAGAGTTTGTGCGTGAATGGCGAGAGTGGCCACTTAGAGAGACACCAATGGATATGAGTAATGTCGTTGTGTTAAGCCAGTACCGCTAAATTTTGCACTAAGAATAGAGAAGAGTAACAATCATGAGTCATCGTTTACCTAGGGTCTGTTGATCTTTCGTGATTGTTTTTGCAGCGAATTGTTGGGTATTTATACAAAACATTCGTTGTGGCCAGCACCTTTGTGGCATAGTGAACTACGCGAAAAGGCGCTAACGCAGTAGAAATGCCCAACAAACGCTGTCCTACGGATTCGGCTAAAAGCGTTTTGCCCATCGTTGAGCAGTATTTACTTAGAATGCTAAGCTACACACTGCTCGTCTTGCTCAAAACGCTTTTAGACAAGGTGTCCCCTCTCGAACAAAAATTAACCAGCAAAGATCAACAGACCCTAACTTCCATGAAGAGCAAGGTGCTTAAATCTCCGTTCTAACGTTTGTAATGAATTGAATTTTGACGGTAAAAGACAGTGTTTAGCCCCAAAGAATTTTGAGGCTAATTAGCTTGCGTTTTGGGGCTAAACGGGGGGATTATGGCTATCTAGAATTGTATTTGCCATTATAGTGTTTTTTGAAAGCGCTCAGTTGGCTTTAAACTAAATGGCGGTTGAACTCTGACAACCGCTACTGCCAATCAAGGATAACCTTGCCCGAAGCCCCGCTGCGCATGGCGTCGAAACCTTGTTGGAACTCATCCACCTTGAAGTGATGGGTGATGATTGGGGTGAGATCTAAGCCTGATTGGATCAATGATGCCATCTTGTACCAAGTTTCAAACATTTCACGACCATAAATGCCCTTGATGACTAAGCCTTTAAAGATCACTTGGCTCCAATCAATGGCCATATCAGAGGGTGGAATACCCAGTAGCGCGACGCGACCGCCGTGGTTCATGGTTTTAAGCATGGAGCAAAACGCACTGGGCACGCCTGACATTTCAAGGCCAACGTCAAAGCCTTCTGTCATTCCTAGCTCACTCATTACCTGCTCGAGATTTTGTTCACTTACGTTTACTGCACGAGTTACGCCCATTTTTCGAGCCAGTTCAAGGCGATATTCATTCACATCGGTGATCACCACATGACGTGCGCCAACGTGTTTGGCCACGGCTGCGGCCATAATACCAATCGGGCCAGCGCCAGTGATCAATACATCTTCACCGACTAAATCAAATGACAGCGCAGTATGAACGGCGTTACCAAAAGGGTCGAAGATAGATGCTAAATCATCTGAAATACCATCAGGGATCTTAAAGGCGTTAAACGCTGGGATCACTAGGTACTCAGAAAAGGCACCAGTGCGGTTGACGCCCACGCCAACAGTATTACGACATAAATGAGTGCGACCACCGCGACAGTTACGGCAATGGCCACAAGTGATGTGACCTTCGCCCGATACGCGATCGCCTAATACAAAGCCGCGCACTTCTTGGCCTATGCCGACCACTTCGCCCACGTATTCGTGGCCAATCACCATAGGCACGGGAATGGTGTTTTGTGACCATTCATCCCACTTATAGATATGAATATCGGTGCCGCAAATGGCGGTTTTTCTTATCTTGATTAGCAAGTCGTTATGACCCAATTCAGGCATATCAACTTGTGTCATCCACACGCCTTGTTCGGGTTTTAATTTTGCCAGCGCTTTAATTTTCATTTGATTAACCCCATGTCTTGGCCCACTGCAATAAACGCATCAATGGCTTTATCTAGCTGTTCACGGCTATGGGCCGCTGACATCTGCGTGCGAATACGCGCTTGGCCTTTTGGCACGACAGGGAACGAGAATCCGATGACATAAATGCCTTTAGCCAAGGCGCGCTCAGCAAATTCAGCCGCCACTTTGGCATCACCAAGCATAATAGGAATAATTGCGTGATCGGCGCCGCCCATGGTGAAGCCAGCCGCTTCCATGCGCGCGCGAAAATGCGTCGAGTTAGCCCATAACTGGTCACGCAGAGCATCACTTTCTGCTAGTAAATCAAGTACTCGGATTGACGCGGCAACAATGGCGGGTGCCACTGAATTTGAGAACAAATAAGGACGCGAGCGTTGACGTAACCAGTCAATCACCTCTTTTTTACCTGCGGTATAACCACCTGAGGCGCCGCCCATGGCTTTGCCTAAAGTGCCGGTAATGATGTCGATACGGTCAATCACGTTGTGGTATTCATGAGTGCCACGACCATTTTTGCCCATAAAGCCCACCGCGTGTGAGTCATCCACCATCACCAAGGCGTCATATTTATCGGCTAAATCACAAATTGCGGGTAAGTTAGCCACCACGCCATCCATCGAGAATACGCCATCGGTAACAATCAATTTAGTGCGGGCGCCGGCGGCATCGGCAGCAATCAATTGTGCTTCTAGCTCTTGCATATTGTTATTGGCATAGCGGTAGCGCATCGCTTTACACAAACGTACACCGTCAATGATCGAGGCGTGGTTAAGGGCGTCGGAGATGATGGCGTCTTCTTGGCCTAAAATCGTTTCAAACAAACCGGTGTTAGCATCAAAGCATGAGGTATATAAAATGGTGTCTTCTTTACCCAAAAAGGCTGATAGCTTTTGCTCAAGGGTTTTGTGAATGTCTTGGGTGCCGCAAATAAAACGCACCGACGCCATGCCAAAACCATGACTAGCCATGCCTTCCTGACCGGCTTCAATCAGGGCAGGGTGGTTGGCAAGGCCTAGGTAGTTATTGGCACAAAAATTTAATACTTGCTCGCCGCTGGCAATAGCAATTGCCGCTTGTTGCTGCGAGGTGATCACCCGCTCAGATTTATAAAGACCTTCGCTTTTCAACTCTGCTAATTGCTGTTGGACTTGCTGATAAAATGCCGCAGACATAACCGATTCCTTATCGCCTCAGCGTTGCCAAAAATGGCAAGGGGAGGCTGGCTTGATGAAACCCTAGTAACGATTCAAATAGGCGTTACTAACATGATAAAGATAGTGTAATTCAAGCCATAGCATCGGATTATCCCCTAAAAGGGAAAAGCATTTGTGAATCTCAGGCATAAATTAAAGAGTAACACCTAAGTCACTCCTACTTAGGGTTGCAAGATAATATGTTGGCAAAGACTCACATTCATTTTCTTGTGAGGTTGATGCTTACCAAGTTTGTTTGCATAAAGCTGTTTTCTGGTGCTGTGGGTTGGGACGCCCAAGAGTAGATTATTAGTGCATCGCTTCCTGCTTCAAGTTGCCCTGAAAGAGATAATGTTTGACTCGTTTTGTGATTGTAGCCTGCCAATGAAAAGCTTTGTGCTTCGGAGCCATTTGCATCAATATCAGTAAAACCAAGAAGCTCAATTTCGTTACCTGATATGGTTAAGATTGCTTTTGTTAGCCCTGATAAGGCATTTGCAGGAAGAATTTTAATGCTGGTTTGCATCGGGGTATTAGCCCAGGTCCCAGTTAAGCGTGTAGGCAAAGTGGGTGTATCTTTACCGCTAGTTTGATGGCTTAAAAAGTGTTTATTGATGGCTTCTTTATGAGGTTGGCTCAACTCTTTTGACCGAGTAAACTCCAATTCGTCGATATAGTTACTTTTTTGGTAAGTCTCAAAGGGAAGTGACACGACGATTGAATTGGTTAACACCATGCTGCCATTAATTTGGAGCTGGCCACACATTGAGCCAGACCAGTGCCAGCTAGGATCGGCTTCTCCTGGCAAAATATTTCTCCAGTAAATTGAGAACGCGACACTTTGTCCCAATTGGTCTGATGGGCTATTGTTTGAGCAATTTCCGACAAGTAAATATTCACCAGTTGAGCCTGTATGTGATGAATAGATCCCAATTATGCGTTCATCTTGAGCATAAAGGGACATTGTTGAACCAAATTTGTTGCCCCATGTTCCGGTTAGCGATTGCTGCATATACTGACATTTCCTTATCGTAAAAAAATTGTCGCAGGAGTCGGTTGTTGACCAACAATAATTTTTGGTCCGTTTGGCTTATTAAATATCCATATTCCTTTAGGTCGAATTTCGCTTTCAGAAACAGCCTCATACTCATAAACAGTGTAAAGGTGATCCATCAGCACCGAGCCTACTAATAGAATATTCTCCGCCCCTTCGAGCCCTTGAAACTGAGAAATTGTTTTACCAGCTTGCGTGCCGGCCTCAATCCTACATTTATAAATGTTACTGCTTATTTCAAGCCGACCGTAATGCGTGTCCCCTGGGTTACCAATGGTAATAGTGACAACTGGCGAATCATTGTCAGTTAATTGGAATACTCGGGATAACACTCTGTTGTCGCCTTTAAATTGAGATGAACCGGTATCTAAGGCAAAAAACATATTGGTTCCAATAGGTTCTCCGCCAACAGAAATAGTTGCTTCAGGTGTTGTCCATAAATAGCTCGCCTCCTGTTGGTAGCATGACCAAGGCAAGAATAGATATTCAAGAGAGGATGCATAAGTGTTGTCTAAGGTGCCAAAACCAATATAGCTTGTTGAGCTATTGTCATTAGCGCCAGCTGTTAGAATGGATATATAAGGATTATCTTTACTGACCAAGCCTTTTTGCATCAGGTTTAAAAAGAAATGGAATGGTTCGCTTTCATTGCTATTAAACGCTTTACGCCTAAATGGGGTTGGGGTATTTGTGTTAGTTGCTGTTGTAGATTGACGACTGGGTAAGCCAATACCGCCATCCCAATCTAATTCTGCAAACTGTTGACCCGAGTAATTTTTGGCAAGGTAAATATCGTTGAAAATAGTTAGGGTAGGGTTGTTATTTGATAGTGTTAATTTGTCGTTGCCTGTTTCAACACTCATCGTGCCCCATGGGCCAAAACTAACTGATTTGGTTGTTTGGCTACGCCAAGTGAAAGTGTTAGATGCTTGATAATCGAATCGCTTGTTTGCGTAATGTTTACAGCTGTTTTTGGCGCAGAGGCTAGACGTTATCCAGTTGAAGTCACTACCAGTATCGAAGCATATTTTTAACGTTTGTTTTGGTGAGCCTATACCAATATCACAATACCAAGGGGTTGCACCGTTACTCTGAAATGGCCCTCTCTTTAGAGGTAAATTGAAGCCGTGATTAGTGATTACAGTCATTATCATCCTCGCTTTATATCATGGGATATCGATACCTATATCTTGTTAAATATTTACTAGATGAGTTTTGAAATGAAGCTGATGCTGTCAATTGAGCGTGCATTATCTCGCTCAATATCCTCTGAATATTGGCTAACGTTATCTCTGCCTTTACTTTTGGAGTAATACATTGCCGTATCGGCGCGATGTAAAATATCTTTTATATCACTATCATCTTTATTAATAGTGGTTACACCTATGCTGATGGTAGCGTTAACAATATAATCACCAGCGATACAAGGTGTATCTTTGACTTTGACTCTTAATTGTTCTGCAAACTTGGTTGCTTCGGAAAGAGTCATATCACTGAGTAGAATCGCAAACTCCTCACCACCGATACGTCCTATATAACTTGTTTCGCTTAATTGCTGCTGAATAACAAACACTATGTGTTTTATAATTGCATCACCCGCGACGTGGCCAATTGAGTCGTTGATTAGTTTAAACCTATCAATATCAACCATTAATAAAGAGTGATTTTGTTGATGTGGGCGGTCATGCAGTAGTGCATTAGACAGGGTGCTGGTAAATGATCTTCGATTGAAAACACCGGTGAGCTCATCGATTTCAGATAGCTCTTTTAGACGTTGCTCTAAATAATGGCGTTCGGTGATATTTTTTGCCATCCAAACAACAGTTCTTTCGCCATTTTCAACTAGAGGAAGTGGCTTAATAATACCTTCAAACCAGATTTCTTGCGGGACGGGAACATCAGCAGGCAAGTCAATCATGTCTTGCTTGTCGAACTTATAAGTTACGGTTTGAGTCTGGTTTGTTTCTAGTGCAGCGGTGATGTATGAGAGGAAATCGTTGGCCATTTCAGGGGGGGCGATATCGAAAAGTGATTGCCCGATAAATGGCTTACAATCGAAACCCGTGGCATTTTCAGCTCCGCCATACACATCAACATAGATACCTGATTCAGAGAACACAAAGACATGATCCGGCAGGGAATCTAAAACAGTAAAATATCGTTCACTCAATTCCATTTGTTATGCTCAAGCTGGATAGGTACGAAGATTGCGTTGAAACTATAGGTAACACCGTATAGCCAAGTCAATTGGATTGATATGGGAGTGTTCATTTTCATGACACTTGGCATATTAAATGGGCTATTTTGTTGCAATATTTGAATTAATACGGTTGAAAAAACCGTGAATGATTAGCTTTGCTGCTCTGCTTTTGTATTTTGAATGCACTGAGCGTAATACAAGCTAGGTTTCAGTTTTCACTGGTGATTTAACATTATTACTCGACGTGGTCTTTTCTCTGGTGACAAAAAAACAAATTATTGAACCGAGTGTAACAAGGGCAACACCTTGCCAAAATGACGCCCCAAGCGTGACAGATAAATAGACCGAAGAAAAAAGCGTAGCAAAGACCGGAGTAAAATAAGAAAGCGTACCCAAAAGCATGATATTGCCACCAATAACAGCTCTATTCCATAACGCGTACCCTGACCCCATCACAACACCAGACAGCAACAGTGTTGCAAAAGTGCTAAACGTGAAGTGAAAACCAGACTCGTCGCTGAACGCATATTTAATCCATAGGGTAATAGCGGTCGCAATAAAAAATAACGCAATAGGGTTTTTTCCATCACTCATTTTTTTTGTGATTGTACAATAGGTCGCCCAAATCATGGCTGCTGAAAAAGCCAGAAAGTAAGTTAACGGGTTCTCGGCAATATTACTCATTAATATGTTAATGGAAATGCCGCTATCGCCAGAGATGCACCAAGCCAAGCCAATAAACGCGATAATCACACTGGGATAAACCAATACATTCACTTTACGCTGCCCAGTTATAACGGTTAACAGTATGGTAATGGCTGGCCACAAGTAATTAATCACGGCCATTTCCATTGACTGGTGCCTGTCATTAGCCATCCCTAAAGACAGCGCAAAACACACCTCATAGGACACGAACAGCAACCCCCCGATGACAAGGTAACGCTTAGGAAAGCTGTTGATTTTGGGCACCCCCATAACCGACACTAAAAAAATAGAACTAATGGTGTACAACATAGCTGCGCCACCTATGGCGCCAAAAAGCTCCGACACATCCCTGATCAGCGCGGTTAGGCTGCTCCAAAGCAGGATCGCAACCACCCCAAATAATGTATATTTGTGCTTAATAAATAAAGACATAGTAAACCCTAACAGAGACAAGGCTAGCTGGCGCTACGCCAAGATAACAACACTTAGGCTCTAGCACAAGATACTGCAAATTGACGTTTCATAAAGTGGATAGCTCTGGAGGGAGACCTGCACATAAAGACGAAAAGGAAAGTGGCAACTTATAGCGTTATCAGCGCGGCTACCCTTTATTGCCCGAGTTAAGAGATAGACACTTTGCTGACCACTTAATGCCTATTGTTATCTTGGCTATGCTGCTGGATGCAGTCGTTCAATTTAACTTTATCCGCTTTGGCTTATGGTCTTCAAGAAGGGCGAAGTCGCCTGCAAACAGGTATTCAGTAATGATGAGTATTTCATAATTCGCAAGCTCTTTATCAAATTTTCAAAAAACCAACGCGGCCTGCACTGACGACGTGCAATTTACCGAGCGACTCAAGCGGCTGCTTTCTGTTTTTGTAAGTTAGTGCGTTGTAGTTTGTTGGCAAGGCTAGGTTTGTGAATAAGCTTATATACCACTTCAAGAATGGTCAAAAACCCTACCTCCCTCAAGTATTTTTATTTGTATCTTGATGTATATTTGATTTTGCAGTTTGACTATTACTTAATTTTAACGGGATAAATATGGATTTCATTGAACGACTTCAAGCTCTTTCGAAAAAGGTTCCTCAAATATCAGGTAATTTAGCGACAGAAGAAGCAACTAAGAATGCCTTGGTTATGCCATTTTTACATTCGGTTCTTGGTTATGATGTATTTGACCCGAGTGAAGTTATACCTGAGTTTACTGCTGATGTAGGCACTAAAAAGGGTGAAAAAGTAGATTATGCTTTGGTTAAAGATGGAGCTATTCAGATCCTTATCGAATGCAAGAAATATGGAGATCCGCTCTCTACTAAGCATGCTAATCAGTTATTCAGGTATTTTTCAGCAACAAATGCTCGATTAGCCATCCTAACAAATGGCGCTCAATATCAATTTTATACTGATCTTGACGCACCAAACAAAATGGATGAGAAGCCATTTTTGACTCTCGATCTTGAGGATTTGGATGAACATGTTGTTCCTGAGATAAAAAAGCTGACAAAGTCTTCGTTTGATGTTGAATCTGTAGTGGACGCTGCAGGAGAGCTCAAATACCTAAACCAGATAAAGAAAATATTGCATGAGCAGTTTGTGGATCCTGACGAAGAGTTTGTGAAGTTCTTTACATCCAAAGTGTATGAAGGTGTTCAAACAGCAAAAGTTAAATCTCAGTTTTTAGAAATTACCACTAAAGCATTAAAGCAGTTCCTTAATGACAGTATTAATGCTCGGTTAAAATCAGCTATTGGCGATGACCGGAAGGATGCTGTTAAAGTAGAAGCTCAAGAATCGAGTCAAGAAAGTGATATTTCCACTGAAAAATCAAAAGTGCATACTACAGAGGAAGAAATTGAAGGCTTTAATATTATCAAAGCGATCCTAAGGCAAAAAGTTGAAGCCCAGAGAGTATGCGCTCGCGATACTCAAAGTTATTTTGGCATATTACTCGATGATAACAATCGCAAGCCACTATGTCGTTTATGGTTCAATACTAGGCAAAAATATATCAGTATCTTTGATGAAGACAAAAATGAAACTCGCCATCCAATAGATACTCTTGATGATATTTTCAACTTTAGTGAGAAGCTTCAGAATACGTTAGCACTCTATGAATAAAGAGGCAGAATCACTGTTAGAGCCAGAAAAGAAAAAGCACCTAACATCAATGATATTAAGTGCTTATAAATTTGGTGGCCCCTCGCAGACTTGAACTGCGGACCTACCGATTATGAGAGAGATTTTTCAGTGTTTTTTGCATATCTATGCACGAACACCGATGAACAGGAATGAACTTTAAATAATTAATATTCAATGGCTTAAGATTTAGCCTCTTGTTCGTTGTTGTTCATTACTTAACCTTAATGCATACTTATGAAGCTACAAACCTGCTACATATTGCATTTTGGGGTGAAAAAATGGCAAAACGAGAGAAGATAACGATCAGCTGTATCAAGCGCCTTGTTCCAGCCGATCAGCGGGTCAACGATACCGAGATAGCAGGTTTTCATGCCCGCATATCAGAAGCGGGTAAAATCGTTTATTACCTCTACTATCGCCTTAATGGTAAACAGGTGAATTTCAAGCTGGGCGCTCATGGTTCCATCACACCAACCCAAGCGCGCGACATGGCAAAAGCCAAAGCGGGCGAGGTAGCAAATGGGGTGGATGTTCAAGCCGAGAAGAAACAAGCCAAGCGCGAAGTTGAGCGCAGCAAGCAAAATAAACTCGCGGTATTTTTGGATGAGCACTATTTGCCTTGGTTGCAAACCCGCAACGCTAAAACGGCTGAAAAAACCATCAAAACGATCAAGTCTGGTTTCCCCGATTTACTAGACAAGCAACTCTCCGATATTAATGCATGGGTGTTAGAGCAGTGGCGCAATGAAAAACGCAAAACAGGCGCAAAGCCCGCCACTATCAACAGTTACATAAACCCGTTAAAAGGCGCGATTAGCCGCGCTTGTGAATGGGGACTACTGGAAAGCCATGACTTATCGAAAGTGAAAACCCTCAAATCTGATAACAGTATTGTGCGCTACCTTGATGCCACCGAAGAGCAAGAGCTATTGATGGCGCTTGCGGCGCGAAACCAGCGCATCAAAGATGAAAGGGAAAGTGGCAACTTATACCGTTACCAGCGCGGCTACCCATTATTGCCCGAGTTAAGAGATAGACACTTTGCCGACCACTTAATGCCCATAGTGATAGTGGCCATGAACACAGGGATGCGCCGTGGTGAAATACTTAACCTGAGCTGGAGCGCAGTACATTTCGATGAAAATTATTTAACTGTGATCGCGGATAATGCAAAATCAGGCAAATCAAGGCATATTCCCTTGAAAAAGAAAGCAAAAGACGCTTTGCAGCAATGGCAACTGGATACCAAAACTAGCGGTTATGTATTTGAAGGGGAAGAGGGCAAACCCTTAACCGACCTGAAAAAGCCGTGGGCTAACTTGCTGAAAGCCGCTGGCATTACCGAATTTAGATTTCACGACCTGCGCCACCACTTTGCCAGTAAGCTAGTGATGGCGGGCGTAGACCTCAACACAGTGCGCGAGCTATTAGGCCATGCTGACCTAAAAATGACTTTGCGTTATGCCCACCTAGCGCCAGAGCATAAAGCGGCGGCGGTTGGGTTGATTGGGTGAGGTAGAACTTTTATTTTAGCTGAGGAAATTAATTATTTTTTGGCTTAGAATTGATGTTTCAGTTGGGAAAATACTTTCTAAGTAATCATATAGTTTTTCATGTGAAATTAGTTGTTGACCTCCGTGGTTTTTCGTTAATTTCCAATAAAGGTTCTTTGCTCTTTTTGATGTTCTAGTGCCATCTATTGAGTTGACTCGAGGTATTCTTAGATCCAAATCGTATCGTGATAAAATTTCCATTTCGATATTAGGGTAAGGTAAGAAAAATACATTGTTAATATTATTGTGGTAACTTTCTTCTTTTTGATCACCATCAAGAATTGCGATTACATTATTATCGGCTGTTAAAAATTCATGTTCTTTATTACGCTTCATAAGATCAATTACTTGAGAGCCACCTGCTATGTAAATAACTTGATACTTGTTAAATATTTTTTCTTCTCGAGAGATAACATATCTAATGTAGCGTTCGAGGCATTCGTCTTCTGTTAATATGTATTTGTCGTAACCATTAAATTCATATAGAACACTTTTGATGAAGTTATAAGATCGATTTTCAAGAGATACAGCATGACTTTGTTCATCTTTTTCGATGTAAAAAAGCTCATCTTTTGATAATGTCTTCATTAACCCTAGAGAGTGTGTGGTGAATATTATGTTTACATGGTAATTGTCACAGTAATCTCTTAAACATTTTATTAAATTTACTTGCGCGCTTGCATCAAGAGATATGTCTATCTCATCAATGAAGATAGCTTTTTTTCTATGTTGTATATTTCTGTATAAACTTATTACGAAATATTCACCTGAGCTGAAGTAATCCTCTCTTATATAGTATCTTTCATTTTCATCCTTTAATATGAAATAATAGTTGTTTTTCTTTATGGCTACGGATTTTAAATCATTAAATTTTTCATTTTGGTAGACTTTGTTTAGAAATGTTATCAAGTCATCCGGCCTAGAGTACTCTCCAATGGCAATTTTTGCTCTGATTTCTTCATCTAATTCAGAAAGGTATCGAAATTGACTAAATCTATTGCCGTGCGGGATGGGAAGCTCGACTAGAAATAAATTTTTTATTTCATTTGGTATATCTTGCCTTGTGTCAATTACACCTAATCTACTGTTGTAGGTGAATTTTATCTTTTTGTTATCAATTTTATATTGCACAGAGCTATCATTGTTGAAAATATATGGGGCTGCCGTCTCTATAAATGTATTGTTTAAGTATAGGTTTCTAATAGCTCTAAGAAGAGTTGTCTTTCCTACGCTGTTTTTACCCGCTAAACACATCAATTTGTTTTTTGTTAAATCAAAGCTTAGGCTAAGATGTTTGATGTGTTGAATATTTTTTATATTTATTTCTATATTCAATTTATTTCACCGACTTTCTTAAAAACATATCAATTAGAGTGTTGCCGTACTTTCTTCTTAGTTTTGATAGGTATGCCTTGTCCATTGCATTTATTCCAATGAGGCGGCCGGATAGTGATGAAATAGCAAGCTCTCTTGTTGGTTTATTTTCGCCAGTTCTATCTTTGATTTTTAGTTTTTCTTTTGCATAGTTGTCAAATTTTTCAAGGTTGCTTAGGTAAAAGTTTAGTAGGATTTCAACTTCATTTTTTTCTTTACTTGATATGGTTACTATTCCATTTTGAAGAATGTTGAACCCAAGGATTTTAACCTTTTCATTTCTGCTTTGTACTTTTGTTTTTTTGCTATTTAATGATAACTTCTTTCCGACCTCTGATTTTAGTATTTTAGTGACTATTGACTCTAATGGATATGTATCCTCTAGGTCATTTGTAGATATGATTATGTCATCTGAATATCTAGTATATGTTAGGCTGTTTTTTGTGCAATATTCATAAAGCTTGTTGTCAAAGTTAAATAAACATAGATTGCTTAGGAGTGGTGATGTTGAAAACCCAGCCGGTATGATGTTTTCGACTGTAAATAGCCCAAATAGTAACTCTTTGTAGTTGTCGATGTCTGAAATAGGCACTTCATTAAGTTGGTTATTAATTACATTTTTAACGATGTTTTCATCAAGGCTACCAAAAAAATTTCTGATATCTGTTTGAAAGTAATACTGATTGTTGGCGTGTTTTTCAACAGCATCTCTAATTGCAACCCCTTTCCTGTATGAAAAAACAACATCTTTGTTGTATTCTCCAAACTCAAGGATGCTACCATTAATAAATCTATGTATTTTTTTTAATTTTTCTGACGGCGCATAAATCGTTCTTTGCTTGGTGATTATTTTTTTGCATTCATCAGTGACTACAATTTCTGTTAAGTCTGAAAAAGTTAACTTATTATGAAATGTTGAATCAAAAACTTCTCTAAGAGTTCTAACATCATTCATACTCTTCACGCTCTTGACCTCTAACATACTGAGAAAGATGATAAAGATATATCATTAGATAATATTTTTCATCCTTATCGTATTTTATTGGATACTTTTTGTTGAAATAGTTTTGGGCTTACTAGAGATATCTAGATGTGTAAAGGGGGGAACTCAGTAGAGCCTTACAATCGAAAATTATATTTGAGGGAGCCTAAGTGTTAGCGCATCACGAGGCAGTAGTTGAGTTGGTTTATATTCTGTAGAGGGATGATATAGATTTTTTTAACAAAGCCGTAGGGTTACAATCCTATATCGAACAAGTTCAATCTGTTCGATATAGGGGTAACATTCATCATAGCCTGTAGTGACCTTGCGCAATGACTGGAGATGCTCCTAGTCGCTAGGTGTATTCCAATATTACTAAACTGGTATCAAAAATCAAGTTTTATGCTAAGTGGTACGTTCTAAATCGCAATGCACAGCTCTCAATAATGCTAAATAATGAGAGCCAGAGGGCGTAAACCGCACTTCTTAGTTGAGCTGGGCTAATCTGAATCATATCCTAATGCTACGTTTATCATCATAAGTGATTGTTTATGAAGCCTCGCCACTTTTATTTACCCTCTGAAATATCTAATGTGACCCGCTTATTAGCAGGTGATTTGCTTGATGCGGTCGCTCGGGAAAGTCTGACGCTGTGTGCTTGGGTTGAAGCCAGAAACTTAGGCTTGATTGGTAAAGGTAAGGTGTTACTCGGTACGTTTGATTATTGCGGTAACATTGGTTTAACTGCTGTACAAAGTAAGCAATTGCTTTGCTACAACAAAAAGGTGCAGCTTGAATCCTTTATGGTGCTTGAGCCTGAGTTAATCACTGGTATTGATGATTGCAGGGCGCAGTTTTCTCACCTTAATAGCACACAACTTTCAGGTGTTGATTATCAACCCAAAGTACCAGAGCAGCCTTTTTTTGCAACGCCTAGCGTGGCTGAAATTAGCGACTTTACGCGTGGGAATCAAACCGCTTTTAGCCAAATGAAGGCCGCGCAAGAAGCAAGTGATCATGCAGGTGCATTTAACTCATTTCTTAACGCCTTTACTCCAAAAGAAACCCAATTAGGTTATCTCCGTTTAATCATTAAGCCGGAGCAATTGCGCTTTGATATTCGTGATATTGAGCATGTGTTTGGCGCTGATGCGGTCAAAGCCAATGTGACACAACAATCCCTTGATGGCGAGTCAGCCCTTAATAAACCAGCAGTTGAAACGAATCCTATTAAGTTAATAGCGGCTCGATTGCATAAAGCTAACCCTAGCTTTGATTCTCGCAAACATTGGTATGCGCTTAAGCATGACGTTGAGCAAGGGGCTAAGCAGTTTGATGTTGATTGCCTGATTGATGAGATGGACAGCAATAGCATTGAGTTTTTTGGTTTAGATGTAAACCAAAGCAGACGCGTCACCTATAAGACTTTTCAAAACTATTTATCCGCGATTAAACAGCAGAAATAACTGCTTTCCCAACCAGCTTCCCAACTAGCTTCCCGCTGATGCTGGGAAAGCTAAGGTGTCTCTCAGTCAACCACTGGAGATACCAAGATGAACATATCTAACAAACGCGCCCTTAATGAACAAGAAACCTCTTTATACATAGGCATGAGCCGATCTTTTTTGCGCCAATCGCGCATGGACGGCGAGCGCGCAAACCGCACCATTGCCCCGCCATTTATTAAAATTGGTCGCGCAGTGCGCTATCTAAGAGAAGACTTAGATAATTGGCTAAACAGCCAGCGTAAGCTAGTTCACCTTAGTCAAGCGGGAGAAATGTAATGACCAACTCCCAAGTAACGTTAACCCCTGAACAATTAACTATTTTAGCTTGGCTGGCACAGGGCAACTTTATTGAAATTTGCTCGGATTATTGCGCCAATCAAGGCGATGTATATTTGTCAGCTCCACTAGAAGTGAGGGTATTTGATAAGACGGTGCGTAAGTTGTTGCGTGAAGGTCTGATTGAATTCCAAAGTGTGGCTTATTTTGGCGTGCGCTGGGATAGGTTTGTGATCACTGCAAAAGGAGAGGGGCGTGTATGTGGTTAATTGAAAATAAATTGAAGCTGGTGGACTGGGATGATCGCCAGTTTGTTAACGATATTATTAGCCATTTACCCTATGACCTTCAGCGCACTGTGTTTGAACTCTACATGGGCATTGATGGCAAGCGTCAGCGCAATATTTGGTTACGTGAAACCAAGAGTGAATTAGTTAAACGCTTGCCTATTTCGTTTGAACGGTTGAATTTGAACTGTGATGAAGATGAAATAAAGATTGAAGCCAAAAAGCATAGTCGGGCGGTGCTGGATATTTTAGGGTCTGTTGGACATGGTTATCCTGAGCTTTACCCTATGCTAGAGGGTTACGTTAAACCTTTAGGCATTAAGCCGCCTAGCTTAGATGCCTATAGCCTAGAAGGTTGTGTCTCAAGGCTAAAAGATATTAGTTGGTGGATGCGGCGTTTGCGCCGTTTTCATATGCGGGCAATTGAAACCGTATTCCATGCTATAGGCCAAGTTAACCGTAAGTTAGGAATATACTGTTCGCATCATACGGTTAATGTACGCATTAATCAGAAGCATAAAAGCCGTGAATGGCTTGAAGCCACGATTGCCACTAATGATGAAGGGCAATCGTTTAGCCTGTTAGAGCTAAGCCAAATGGGCGTAGCTGATCCTAAGATTCGTAAAACTGAATTGATGGTGCGGGCGCGTGGCTTTGAAGACTTATCCCAAGATTTAGGCCATGTTTCCGCCTTCTTAACCATAACTTGTCCGTCTAAGTACCATCGCTGCTATGCGAAAACAGGGCAGAAGAATCCGAACTGGCAAGGCTATACGCCCCTAGATGGACAAGCCTATTTAAACCGTCTTTGGGTTAAAGTGCGGTCTAAGTTGCAACGTGAAGGCGTCAGATTTTACGGCTTTCGGGTTGCTGAGCCGCAACATGACGGTACACCACACTGGCATTTATTATTGTTTGTTGAGCATGATAAGTACGATGTGATGGTTCAAGTCATGCGTACTTACGCCTTACAAGAAGATGGCGATGAACATGGCGCACAAAAGCACCGCTTTACTGAGGTGAAAATTGACCCTGAAAAAGGTTCGGCCACGGGTTACATTGCTAAGTACATTTCTAAAAATATTGATGGTGAGAATTTAGATTCAGGCATTTACGGCGAAGACCCAAAAGAAGCCGCTGTTCGCGTTGAAGCGTGGGCGTCATGTTGGGGTATTCGTCAGTTTCAACAATTAGGCGGTTGTTCGGTAACGGTGTGGCGCGAGTTACGCAGACTTAAAGCATTAACCGATGATGCAGACCCTAAGCTAGTCGATATTCTCAACGCCGCTGACGATGGCGACTGGATGCGTTACACCCAATTAATGGGCGGGGTATTTTGCCCTAGAGCTAAACAAGCCTTTAGACCACATTATGACATTACCTTTGACAAACAAACGGGAGAGATAAACCACAGCCAGTATTCAACCAATGAACTGATCCAAAGCCTGAAAGGCATAGTCGCTGATGGCAAAGTGTTTATCTCACGCATTTTTCGTTGGAAGCTTGAAACAAAGTACACCATCAAAGAGTTTACTAGCTTGCCCCAAGCGCCTTCGCCTTACTTGGAGTTCTGTGAATAAGTGTATTTTTCATTAGGGTATTCGCATTTGTCAAAATAAAAGTTTTTAGTTTCAGGGTTGTAGATGGAAATTTTATCCTTTCCTATGAAGGCTAGCCTCTCTTTTTCTTCTAGGTCTTTGTTTTTGCAATGGGTGTTAGGGGCGTAGTTAGAGTGGATAATTATATCTTTGTAGAACTGATTTCTAAAATCAGAATTTCCTAATATAACCAAAGAGAAAATATAAGTGGCTATAGCAAGGTACATAAAACCAAAAAGTTTAATTGTGTACCTCCTTTCTAATAATTTGGGCTTTTGACAGTTTGTTTTTGCCCCCAATACATTTTTTGACTTTTTTTTAGCACAGCTTTTTATGAAGGCCGATAAAGCTAGTAATGCTGAGTGTAGTGGTCAACTAAAACTGGCCACCTCGTTATAAGTTTTGAAGTATTCTGCTTCAGCCTTTTGTGGCGATAGC
>NZ_JAUOPX010000055.1:0-27903 GCF_030547455.1 Motilimonas sp. 1_MG-2023
TCAGGCTCATATCATTTCCTTAATCTATTGACGTTATTGTCTCAAAATTAAGTGTCCGATGGGATTAGACCAGAACAGCATTAGGATATTGTTGATAAATATTAATTTTCATTATAAAGACCTATTTTGACGATTTTAGTATATTTATCTACATACAAACTGCAATGTAGCCCCCATGAGCAAGCGGGAGATAATGTTGAGTAACCAAGCTGAGCTCACTGCATTAATTGTGTTTAAATGCCGTGTTGAACGAAGCCGTTGCGCTCTAGAGTGTGACCGACCTTTTATATTACATATGATACTCAAGTTATCCCCTCATTTTGATGGTGCTTGCTGGAGTCATCTCATGAACACAACCGATAACAAAACCAATAAACAGCTTTGTCTATCTGCTGGCGCAATAAATACAAAAAACAATGCCTTTTAAGTGGATTGTCAGCGCTAGAAAACAAGCAACCTACCGTGATGTATCCGGCTTGCATGCCATTAACGAAAAGGTAGGCTGCGCAACTTGCCGACGTGATTAAATCGCCAGTGGTGACTTCAGAACCAGTTCTACTCGGCGATTTTTTTGCATGTTGCTATCGCTGTCATTCGCTGCTTTGGGCGCGACTGGGCCAACGCCGACAGGGTGTAACCGCGAGGGTTTTATCTGGTAGTTTTGTGTCAGCACTTTCACCACTTCTGCCGCGCGTTTTTGTGCCAGGCCTTGGTTATAGTCAAATGCCCCTTTATTGTCAGTGTGCCCAACCACGTACAAGGTAATTTGATCTTGTTTTTTTAGAAAATCGGCTATCTCGTTTAGCTGTGGTGTTGAGCTTTCTTTAATGGTGTGTTTATTAAAATCAAATTCTATCCCATACAAAGAAACACTGCCTTTAGCGGCAATTTCTTTCGTTAAGCTATCGCTATCAATATTGAGATCGGCTTGGCTTACTGCTTTTTCTTCAATGATGTCAGCAACAAATTCAACTTCGTATTTACCACTGGTTTGAAAGCTATACATTGAGGCATAAATTTTACCTTGGGGTGTTTGTTTCTCTGCCGTGAACAGGTAATAGTGACTTTTTTTACCCATGTTGTAGATGTCAGACTTATGATTTTTGGCAAACACAGTATTTTTCAAGTTGTCACGTAGCAGCATATTGCCACAGGTGGCTGCCGAGCACTCAAAAATGATTTGAAAGTCATTGTCTAATAAGGCATTCATATAATTTTTGTGTACTGCGTAGGGACCAACACGTTTATCGATTCGGTAGTTTAGTGTTGTCACTTTACCTTCCACGGTTTTCGTCGGGATCTTCTTCTTGTAAGGTCCGGTAATTAACGGGTAAGGTTCAAAATCATTGCGACTAGACCAAACAAGATAACTGCCGGGAAAACGTGTCAGCATGGGGTGGTCTACCGCACCATTTGCATCTTTTTCAGCGGGTTTAAGCTGTGAAAAATCCATCGGTTTAATAGTAAAGTTATTATCTACCTTTACTCCTGCACTTGGCATTGGCGTGCTAGAGATCTGCTCATAGGCGAGTAATAACTCGTCTTTATAGCCTTGTTTTGCGAAAACAATAACAGCCTCTTGCTGGTCTGCGCTGCCTTTAACGGCAGTTAAATAGCCAAATTGATTTTTGTTTGCGCTGGTATAACCAACTTTGTATAAACCTTCATATCGGAAGTTATCATCAATTTTGGCTCGATAGGGTTTGGTACTGCATTGCTCTGTGCATTCAAGGTTAATTTGGTAGCCCGCAGCTGTCAGTTCTGCTTTCACTTCGCTTAGCCAATGGCGATAGTGCAGGCCATGTTTTCCGTCTATTTCTTGCACATATGAGGCGTAAGCCCCACTGAGGGTGGTATAGTTTTTGCCCGAGCTATCGGCGTGTATCTCAACGGGCACATAAGAATACTGTGTTGTTGCCAGTGATGTGCCAAGCTCGTGTTTGGCAATAACAAATTGGCCATTATTGGCTAAGGCTAAGCCGCTGACACTAGATAGAAGCAGAGCCGAAACTATATTGCGCATAAAAAAATCCTCATCAATGCATAGTTGGCTTGGTAGGTTATCTATTTGATTTATATATGTCGAGATGCGAATCAGTATTGTTACGTATTTATTTTTGATAAAGTTTGAAAATAAAGGGCAGACGCTTGTCATTCTTTGAGCAAGCTTAGGTTGTGCAGATTTGGTGCTTTTTTGTTTAATGAAATTTGTCTTTTTGTTGTTTTATTTATATCTCAAGGGTTTAATACCTTGATTAACTTCGCGTAGACCAAGTTTAAGGAAGAGAATGAAGAATTTATGGCTATTTGCCTTCTTACTAACGATCAGTTGCCATGGCTTTGCCACCGAGGTGAAATACATTATCCCTCCCCATGAACAAGGTGAAATAGAAAATCAGATTTATTTTGAGTATGCACCAATGGACATTCTTGATAACGCCAGCGGTGAGAGCATGCAAACCTTGCTAGGGACATACCATAGTTATAATCAAACAATAGACGGTGACGTTGGTATTCATTATGCAGCATGGTTACAAGAAGCGAAATCTAAGCTCACTGCCGCAGGTTATCAAATTCTGTTTTATTGTGATAAAGACTGTGAGGCATGGAAGTACAAAGAAATGACCGACAAAGGCTTTCGTAAAGAAGTCAACCAATATGCTTATTGCTGCTCCAGTAGCAATAAAGACATAGCTTACCTTACCGCAACTAAGCAGCAAGCTGAGCAAACCTACGCTATTTCATTGTTCGCTAACGGCAAAGACGATGATTTACATATCGCCTACGAACAGCTAGTTACCCGTGATGAGCCGACCTCACATGTTTCGGTCGATCAAGGGTTTAAAATCGAACCATTGGATTTTTCAAGCTTTGAGGTACCAGAGCCAGACGAAGAAAATACCGCCGACCACCCGTTGTTAAGTCGTTTTCCCGGCAGTTATTTAGTGGCATCAAGCCGCAGTGATTTTGAGCTTTACCCTCTTATTACGGGCATAATGAAAGATGATAAAATCCCTAATAAAATGGTTGAGGGCAAGGTAACGACATTAAACTACCGTATCGATAAACAAGTGGGCACTTATGCTACTCACAAAAACTATCTAAATGCGTTACAAGCAGCAGGGTTTACAGTGATTACAGAGTGCCCCGCTAAAACCTGCGGTAACGAGTTACTTTGGCATAACTACAGTGATACCGTATTTAAATCTCGTCATCACACCAACTTCCAGAACTTAAAATCCCGTTCCAATTACTATTTCTTTTCCGCAGAAAAGTCGACCCCAGAAGGTAAAATATATCTTTCAATGGTCAGTGCCCAACTTTTCAATACCCATCCGGTTGAGCTGGTGGTTGATATCATAGAAGAAAAATCCATTAGCCAAGCAAACTTAAATATTAACAGTGATAGTTTGATCAAGGCCATTGCCGCACAAGGTAAAGTGGCCTTGTATGGCATTGAATTTGATTTTGACCAACACACCATTAAACCAAGCTCAACTCAGCAGTTAACTGAAATTGCTAATTTTTTGAATGAAAAACCGGAAGTGGCGTTATACGTCGTAGGTCATACGGATAACAAAGGCTCATACGAGTACAACCAAGACCTTGCCGAAAAGCGGGCAACTGAGGTGGTGAATACTTTGGTATCGCAATTTAAAATTGCAGCATCGCGCCTACAACCTGTTGGCGTAGGGCCTGTTGCACCTAAAGCAGCCAATGATACTGACGGCAGTCGCCAGCAAAACAGACGAGTTGAGCTGGTATTAAAAGCGCCGCTGTTTTTGTAGTTGGGTTTTATCGTTCTGCTTTGAATACCATGAGTATCTTGCGGTTGCTTGGGTGTAAATAAGGAGGACTCATGTCGAAAGTGGTATTGCGAGGATATATTTTAGTGCCAACGGCTGATCTTGATGCGGTTAAGCAAGCACTGCCAACACATCAAAGGCTGACTCAGGCTGAAGCTGGGTGCTTGGCATTTGATGTGAAGCAGTGCGCTGAGAGCCCATTAAGGTTTTATGTTTATGAAGTGTTTATCGATAGTGCTTCGTTTGATGCCCATCAAGCAAGAGCCGCTGGTTCGGATTGGGCTAACGTATCAGCCAATGCAGAGCGGCATTATGAAGTTTTCCGGTGCGAGTAGCTCAGCGCTTAACACTACAGAACACGTAATCGTATTTTTTATGCTAAATACTTAGCATGAAACGCTAAGTGCTCATCAATAAAGCTCGAGATAAAAAAGTAGCTGTGATCATATCCTGGCTGCATTCTTAATCTGAGATCACTACCTGATATGGCGGCGGCGTCGACTAAGCTTTGCGGATTAAGTTGCTCGGCTAAAAAGTTATCAGCGTCACCTTGGTCAACTAATATCGACAGCTCGGTTTTATTGGCCTTGAGTAATGCCGCTGCATCATATTCCAGCCAGCTTGCTTTATCCTCCCCTAAGTAATGACTAAAGGCTTTCTGTCCCCAAGGGCAATTGCTTGGATGACAGATAGGGCTAAAGGCTGATACTGAGGTGTAGCGCTGCGGATTTTTCAGGGCAATGGTTAAGGCGCCGTGTCCGCCCATGCTGTGACCTGAAATGGCGCGCTGTGTGGTGACGGGAAAATGGGCTTCAATCAATGGGGGTAGCTCATGCACTATGTAATCATACATTTGGTAATGACGCTGCCACGGCGCTTGCGTGGCGTTGAGGTAAAACCCCGCGCCTAAGCCTAAGTCATAAGCGCCATCGGGTGCATCTGGCACCTCATCACCGCGCGGGCTAGTATCAGGTGCGACGATCGCCATGCCAAGCTGGGCGGCCATTTTAAAGGCGCCGGCTTTTTGCATAAAATTCTCATCGCTGCAGGTGAGCCCTGATAGCCAGTACAATACCGGTACTTTATTAGCTGCACTGGCATTGGGCGGCAAGAAAATGGCAAAGCGCATGTTACATGCGGTGGTACTGGCTGGGTGTTGATATTGCTGATGCCAGCCTCCCGCGACTTTGGCTTGGCTTAATTGCGTTAGCTGAGTTGATGGGGCGTTTGAGCTCATGATGTCCTCTTTTTATGATGCTGACCCGAAATAACAACGGGTCAGCGTTTATTTGACAATTAGCAAAGTGCAGCTATTTAGCAAAGTGCACCACTGAGCGAATACTTTCGCCTTTGTGCATTAAGTCAAAGGCATCGTTAATTTGCTCCAGTGCCATGGTGTGGGTGATAAAGTCGTTAAGGGCAAATTCACCAGCAAGGTAGCGCTCGACTAATTCCGGTAGCTCTGAGCGTCCTTTAACGCCGCCAAAAGCGGTACCGCGCCATACTCGACCCGTTACCAGTTGAAATGGACGAGTGGAAATTTCTTGTCCCGCACCCGCCACGCCAATGATCACTGACTCGCCCCAACCTTTATGACAACACTCAAGAGCCGAGCGCATTACATCCACATTACCAATACATTCAAATGAATATTCGACGCCGCCGTCGGTCATTTCAACAATGACTTCTTGAATCGGCTTGTCGAATTTGTTCGGATTAATGCAGTCGGTTGCGCCTAATTGTTTGGCTAACTCAAATTTACTTTCGTTGATATCGACGCCAATAATACGATTAGCTCCGGCCATTTTTGCGCCGATGATGGCAGATAAGCCGATGCCGCCTAAACCAAAGATTGCCACGTTATCGCCGGGCGCTACTTTGGCAGTGTTGAGTACCGCACCCATGCCAGTTGTGACGCCGCAACCTAACAAACACACTTCTTCTAATGGCGCTTTTTTACTGACTTTAGCCAGTGAAATTTCCGGTAACACAGTGTATTCAGAGAAGGTTGAGCAGCCCATGTAATGAAAAATGGGCTGGCCGTCTTTGTAAAAGCGGGTGGTGCCGTCGGGCATTAAGCCTTTACCTTGAGTTTCGCGCACGGCGCTGCATAAATTGGTTTTACCAGATTTACAAAATTTACATTCGCCACATTCAGCAGTGTATAGCGGAATGACATGATCGCCGACCGCGACACTGGTGACGCCTTCACCAATTTGTTCAACAATACCGCCGCCTTCGTGGCCTAAAATCGCAGGAAATACACCTTCAGGATCATCGCCGGAAAGGGTAAAGGCATCGGTATGACAAACACCGGTCGCGACAATGCGCACTAATACTTCGCCTTTGCGCGGCAGCATGACATCCACTTCTTCAACACTAAGAGGCTGGTTTGGTCCCCATGCGATAGCCGCTTTGGATTTGATAAATTGGTCACTCATGGTGGCTCCTATTAAAATATATGGATTGCTAACAGTTTGGATACTTTATTACTCGCTAGCAAGATCAATCAAGCTAAGCGTTTTCTATTCTATTGTTATCGTGACGCGCTTTGGTTTGCTCTAGTTAGTTATTTTGATCCCTATTGTGCGATGAAATTTAATTGTCAACGACTAAATGCTCAGTTACATAATCAATAAATACTCGCACTTTACTTGGTTGATGTTGCTTAGATGCGTAATAAATCATAATCGGCGTCCCTGTCGCGGGAAAATCCGCTAACACCTCCACTAACGCACCAGATTGCAACTCATCTTGTACCAACCATCGGCTTAATAAAGTCACACCTAAGCCCTCTAGAGCAAGCTTACTGGTCAATTCAATGTTAGTCACTGATAAGGCAGGATCGCCATGAATAACAATGAGCTTATTATCCGGCGTATTAAACTGCCAAGGCACAATGCGATAAGTTGTTGGTGAACGGTAACAAACACGCGCTAAGGTGTTTAATTCGCTAGGGTGCGCTGGCATACCATGTTTGGTGATAAATGCAGGCGAAGCGACCGCGACTAAACTCAGTGGGCATAATCGACGAGCAATCATGGTTGAATCAGAAGGTAAGGAATTGCCAATCGCGACATCTATGCCTTCTTTGATCATGTCCACCACTTTATCTTCAAACCTCAGATCCAACTGCACATCGGGATAAGCACGGCAAAACCCTGCAATCAAAGGCAAAAGATGCTGACGACCAAATCCATACGGCACACTTACTCTTAATAGGCCATTAGGGTGCATTTGTGCTGGTGAGTGCTGAGTTAATACCGAATCCAGCTGCTCAAGTAAAGGCGCAACCTGCTGATAAAATCGCTGCCCCTCATCGGTTAAGGAAAGGGCATGAGTTGTTCGATGAAATAGACGCTGTGCTAACTGCTGTTCTAAGTTACCTATGCTCTTGCTCACTGCCGCAGGCGTGACGCCCATTTTTCGCGCCGCTTTGGAAAAATTTAACGTTTCACATACGGTTAAAAATACAGGCAAAAAACGTGCTAAAGCGAGCATCTTCTTCTCCGTCTAATTTGTTGTTGCAAGTCATTAACTCACACTGGCTGATACTATTAGTTGAAACTGTTTGCACCAATTAGATACTAGAAGTTACAGCTTGTTCAAGTAGCATATTAACTAACGTTAATAATCAGGTTAGTAAATTATGAACAAAATCAATTGGGGCATCATAGGCACAGGTAACATCGCGCATCAATTTGCAAGTGCACTGGTCACATTGAGCGACGCTAAGTTATATGCCGTGACATCTCGACAACAAGCGACTGCAGTAAGCTTTGCTCAAGAATTTAACATTGAGCATTCATATGATGAGCTGAGTAGTATGTTAGCAGAGGCAGACTTAGATGTGGTTTATATTGCGACTCCCCATCCCCAGCATTATGAACAGGCCAAAGCATGTATTTTGGCTGGTAAATCGGTACTTTGTGAAAAGCCAATGACTTTAAATAAAGTACAATCTTGTGAGTTGGTTGCGCTTGCTAAGCAGCATCAGGTGTTCTTAATGGAAGCCATGATGATCCCTATGTTTCCTGCGATCCAAGCTTTACAAGACTTAATTGCCCGTGGTGACATTGGCACATTAAAGAGTATCCATGCAGGAATGGGCTTTAACTCACCACGAGATTGGCAAAGCCGCGTGTTTAACCCTGAGTTAGCCGGTGGCGCATTGCTTGATGTTGGTATTTATCCACTCACTTTTGCCCATATTTTAGCGAACGACAGCTTAACCGACATTAGCAGTCAAGTAGAGAAAGCTGAAACGGGCGTGGATCTGCAATCAGTTGTTAACTTAGGCTACCAATCTGGGGTTATTGCTAGCTTAAGCAACAGCATTGGCCATTTTATCCCTTGTGTGGCGACGGTTATGGGCGATAAAGCCATGGTGGAAATTCCACATTTTAGCTACGCGCCAACCGAGTTAATCATCAAGGACCAAATGGGCAACATCACTAACACCTTGTCATTTGATAACTCACAAGGCGCTTATTGCCTTGAAGCGCAGCATGTGCATCATTGCTTACGTAACGGCTTGCTTGAAAGCCCATTAGTTCCCCACCAACAAACCTTGGCCATACTTGAAATGATGGATACCTTGAGAGCACAGTGGCAGCTTATTTACCCAGGTGAATAAGAGCGGGTTAAATTCATGCTTAGTGATCGCAAGACGGGCAATTTGAAACACTAACAATCACACTCTGGCCACAAACATTTAATAGAAGGGGGCAGATAAACGGCTAAAACGAGCAAAAGCAAGTATTTAATCTCGGCAGTATCCATGGCCATGTTGTCCTAAATACTTGCTTCCCTTGGTTGTTATCGTCTCGATATGTTGGGTTGTTTTTCGCTATGAATAGATTTCACCCATGGGTTAATTATGGCATTTACACCCTTTATTCATCTGGGTAGGTAAGTTGCCACTGCGCTCTTAGTGTATCCATCATTTCTAGCACCGCTAAGGTTTGCTGGTGAGGAACCAAGGGACTTTCCTGTAAGCCAGCGCGTAAGCATTCATTAACGTGTTTCGCTTCAAGGTAGTAGCTACTGCGTTCGGTGGTACAATTAATTACTTCGAGCTGTTCACCCATTTGATCCCTGATGATGACTTGGCTAGGGCCAAAGCTGAAATTGACTACTTCCGCCCATGTTTTATCACCAAAGACACAAGCCGTACAAGGTAAGTAGTGGCCTACGCTGCAAGATAAGTTAGCAATGATGCCAGAGTCATAGTTCAAGGCGATACTCGATTGTAAGTCGACGCCTGTGACCGCTTTTTCCACTTGGCTTTGCATTGAGAGCGGAGCTGATTGAGTGATCATATAAGCGAAAGTAAGGGGGTAGATGCCGATATCTAACAGTGCTCCGCCTGCTAATTCAGGGTTAAATATTCTACTGCTCCAATCTCTTGGTGCGTTAAAGCCCATGCTGGCTTGAATACCTCTCACTTCGCCTAACGTGCCTTGTTCAATCAGGTGTTTTAACTCGGCGATAGCTGGAAATAGGGGGATCAACATGGCTTCCATCAAAAACAAACCTTGCTGGCGAGCTAGGACAACTAATTCTTCAGCTTGTTTTTTATTTAATGTCATCGGCTTTTCACACAACACCGACTTACCCGCTAATAGGCAAGCTTTGGCTTGTGCGAAGTGTTGGGGGTGAGGTGTTGCGATATAGACTACATCCAGCTCAGGCAGCGCTAGCATTGCATCTAATGTGTCAAAAGGGTGTGCAATAGCAAACTCATCAGCAAATTTTTTGGCAGAACTATGTTGGCGAGAGGTCACGGTAAGTAATGTTGTACCATCAAGCTGTTGCAATGCGCTGGCAAATTGGTGGGCGATGTTTCCGGTGCCGATGATACCCCATTGAATATTTGTCATTACTTGTCCTTGGTTGCTTGGCTGGCGAAATAGTTATTTATGATAGTGACGCACTTTTGTGCACTTTGTAAATCTTGATCCACTTGAGCAGAGACGATGGCCCCTTCTTTTAGCAGGTAAACTAAATTTAAAAGTGGCTCATCTGCATTAGATAAATGTTGCTGAATAAGTTGGCGTATTTTGTGTTTATGTGCTTTGCAATAGTGAGCTGCCTGAGGGTATTGTCCGTCACACTCTGCCGAACTATTAATAAAAAAGCAGCCGCGAAATGGACTAAGCTCAGGAACTTGATTATTAAACCAAGCCGTTAAGGCATTGAATAGCCCGATAACCACTTGCTGGTTTTTTGCGTGGGGATTGAGAGCATCAGGTAAGTTTTGCCGAACGTTAGTTAATTCCTTGGTTAACCAAGTGACAAAACGCTGATCCCGCGCTTCGAGTGCAGCCATTACTAACTCTTCTTTACTCGAAAAATGATTGTAGAGGGTTTTTTTTGCAACCCCTGACACTTTTAGTATTTCATTAATACCCACTGAGTTGATGCCTTGCTGATAGAACAAGGTGAGTCCAGTTTCGATTAACAATTGCCGTTTGTCATTAGCCATGCCGTCACTCCTGTATTGACTAAAATATGTTGACACAGGGAGACTGAGTTGTCTACTATTTGCTTGTAGACAAAGTTGTCTACTTTTTTTAATGGGAAGGATGATGTTATGGGACATATTAGCGTGTCATTATTGGCTGGGTTCGGTGCCTTTGTGGCGATAGGCTTACTTTCATTGGCTGATAGTTTAGCTGCGCATGGGGTTGGTTTTCAGGGACTTTGGTTAATGGCACCACTGGGAGCAACGGCAGTATTGGTTTTTGGTGTGCCAGCAAGTCCGTTAGCGCAGCCAAAAAACGTGATCTTCGGTCATTTGATCACCGCGACTATCGGAGTGGTGTTTACGCTGTATATCGGGGTGACTCCGTTAACTTTAGCGTTAGCAACAGGCTTGGCTGTGTCAGCAATGTTAGTCACTAAAACTACTCATCCACCAGCGGGGGCGAATCCTATTTTAATCATGTTAACGGGGCAGACTTGGTGGTTTTTGGTTTCACCTGTGTTAACCGGAGCCGTGACGCTAGTATTAGTTGGTTGGTTGATGAGAAAGTTGCAACGGCGTTTTGTAAGTTTAACTCACTGATGCATGCTAGCTACTAGAAAGGTGTATTATTATCTGGTAGCTTATTGAAATATCAATGAAATAAATAATAGTCGGAGTATGTTGTGGATTTGATCCAAGGTTTGTTATTAATCACCTCAATTCATTTGTTGGCGGCGGCTTCGCCTGGACCAGACTTTGTTCTAGTGTCACAGCAAACTCTCAGCCATGGTAAAAAAGCCGGCTTACTTTGCAGCATTGGTATTGCTCTTGGTCTTTCTATACATATTTTGTATTCGGCGTTTGGGTTGGCTGCGATTATTGCCAATTCAGCCAGCTTGCTGTGGATGATTAAAATTTTGGGTGGCGGTTATTTATTCTATTTAGGAATAAAAGGGTTGATGGCGAAGCCAGTTGATTTGTCTGCTACTGATGCACCTGTGGCACCCGCTCGCTCAGGCTTAAAAACCATAGGCATGGGGTTTTTATGTAATGCGTTAAACCCTAAAGCGCCGATTTATTTTGTTTCACTTTTCACAGTGGTGTTATCGCCTGATATGCCAATATCACAAATCGCGATTTATGGTGTGTGGATGATGGTGATCCAAATGGCATGGTTTTCGGCCGTGGTTGGTTTACTATCGCGTCCAGCTATTAACTTGAAGTTTAAAAAGCTAGGTCACTGGGTAGATCGCGTTTTAGGCGGAGCCATGATTGCATTAGGAATTAAGATCATAACCACGAGAAGTTAATCTACTTAAACAGTTAAATAAGTGCTTCAATCTGATAATAAAAAAGCAGCTATTGGGCTGCTTTTTTATTAATCAATGTTTGATATCCAAGCGCAAAGCGTATGGAGATAGACACCCAAACAATATCAAGAAGCAAAGTTCAGCGTTATTTTTTGGTCTTGTTTGGGTCTATTCACCGTGTTGTTGCAGGAAAAATATACTGTTTTGCTTATCCAGAACTCGGGCTAATTAGGCTGAGCGCTGACGTAAGCGGTAGACAATGAGCCCACCTAATAAGCTAAATAGGCCCAATGAACCACCACCGCCGCCTGAGCTTGATGGTACAATTTCACCTTGTTTACTCTCATTAGATGGCTCAGCGGTGGCAATCGGCGTTAACGTTGTTGCTGGTACAACAGACGGCTCGGGCGTAGGCTCTGATGTTGGTGCCAGCGTTGGCTTTGGCCCTAGAATGACAACTTGCACTTGGGCAACACCCACGGCGCCATTGCTATCAGTAATTTCATAACTGAAGCTGTCATTGAGCTCTGTGCCTACTGTGAGTGGCTTGCTCAATTGACTGTTAAATTCAATTTGCGAACCAATCACTTGAGCTTGGCCATGTTGCGGCGCACTGACAATGCGAGTGATGACTAAGTTATCGCCATCGACATCACTATCGTTGTCTAGCACATCCAATTTTCGCTGACTATTTTCTTGCTGTTGATAACTATCATTGTTTGCCATGGGAGCATCATTTATGCCATTGATTTCTAATTTCACTGAGGCTTCATTTGAGCTAATCCCATTGCTTAGTTCAACCTGATAAGTAAACGTATCAATGCCGTTGAGATTTTCTCTTGCTTGATAGATACCGGTGATTGGATCAAAGCTACCTTTACTCGGCGGTGTTAACACACGCAGTTCACGCTGTGGATAGCCAATTTGAATGAAGTCATTGCTTAACAAATCTAAGGTTAAGCTGGTATCTTCATCTAGTTGGTAACTATCGTCACGCGCCTCAACAAAACTGCTGGAGTTCGCTTCGAGTAATGCGGCAAAAGGTACAGTTGCAAATGGATGCTGGGCAAGGTTGCCGTTGTTTAATTCCGCTGAGCGACCAATCCAGTTTGTTGGCAAGGTGTATAGGCGATGGGTGTAGTTATTTGCATATACGGGGGTGAGCTCTAATTCACCGTTGGTCACTTCTAATACTAGAATACTCTTACCTGCAGGTAGGTTAAACGGCGCTTCGAGCATTTGTCGTCCATTGGCGGAGTTTACTTGCCCTTGCCAAATTAACTCTTCAGCTTGGCCTGTAAGATCAAGATAATAAGGCGTGTTGGCATAAGGGTAGCGGCTTAGTTTAACTTCGAGTGGTTGGGTTGAAGTCGCTATGGTGTAATACATAAAGCCCGCTAATTGATTAAATGCTTGATCAGCTTCAACTTCAAATGCGACTGTGTTTAAGCCGTGGTTGCTATATAGGTAATTGCGTTCAAACGAGGTATACCAAGCCGTTTTGTTGCCAGTGCTCTGTTTGTTTAAATTAAAGCGAGCAACATCAGCTGTGCTACTGATGCCATCGAGTATGACATCTGTGCTTAAACCTGTTACTCCGATTAATGAAGGTGCACTAAAGTCACTCACAAAAGTATTATTAGTCGCCCCTGGGTAGATATCACCTGCATCACTGCGACCATTGCGCGAGCTCAGCTGATTGCGATTATCGGCTTGTAGCACTTGTACTTGCATGGGGCTGAAATCATTAAATGGCTGACGTATATCAACACTGGTAATTAATACGCCTTCCGCTGGCAGTGCTTGGTCATAACCTTGTTTACGGCGATTTTCAATGTAAAGCCGTGGGCCTGCGGTTTTAAGGTAAGGGTCAAGGTAGACAATTGCACCACCGTCTAAGGTATTAATTTCCTGAGCACCTGTTGAATTGAGTACACGTGGCGTTAAAAAGCCCGCCGCTTGCTGGCTCCAGGTGGTCATGTTAACTGGGGTATCACCTGGATATAAGTCACCAGGTTTTTGTGCCCAAGAGCCACCGGCCATTAAGCCCCATTCACCAATTGATCCTTGGCCGTAGTAAGAATACAAGTCCGGCAAACCTAGCATCAAATGACCGAGTTCATGCACGATCACGCCTAAGGTTGATTGATGATCATTTTGAAAATCACCAAACAAGCAATATTGATTGATAGTGACGTTATCAAGCGTGGCGTTATCATGTTGCGACTTATGTGGCCAAATAGCTGGCGTGATAGTACTGCCGGACATATCATTACCGGCGAAAATAAACATCACAGAGAGTTCATCTGGTGCGATCTGGCCATCACTGTTGCTATCGTATTGGGCAAGATTGATGTAGGGGTCAAGCTGGGTGTAGGCTTCCTGAAATACTGAGTTAAGTGATTGCGAGCAAAGTGCATCGTCATTACAGTTAGGGTGGCGTTGATTGACGCTGACATTAATCACACCATCATTGGTATCCCCCTCACTTTCCTGCGCAGGCACAACCTTATAGCGGTTAAATGAATTTTTAAGAAAATAGTCGACAGTGCTCTGTCCATTGCTGGCAAAAATACGCTGAGTAAAGTCATGTACCATCACTTGATCGGTAAAGGATACCTGAACCACTAACAGGGGTTGCTCGACTTGAGCGTTACGGTTGGTTGCTGTGCGCGCCTTGATGGCTTGGCGCTGTAGTAAGGTTTCAGTACTGGCTTGCTTTGCTTTAACGCTCTGTTGAAATTGAGCCTTGCTATATTCCGCTTGCTTGAGAGCTTGATGGTTCACTGGTATTGGCAAATTATTCGCGTCAAAGTAAGAGGCTTGAGGCGCATGACTGTTAAAGCTAACTAAGGTATCAGAAATGGCAATTGGACTTAGGGAATCATGCTGGTTGAGCTCAGCATAATACCAGTCATTGTTGCGCTGTGGGTCGCGCATAATCGCCGCGCCATCGGTAGTTTCATACCAATGCAAGCCAAATTGACCGTGTATAGTAACTTGTTGCTGACTGCCGTCAGCAACAGTGATGGTATGGTTGCCTGGTGCTGGTGGCATCGTAGCAAAAGCAGGAGAGGCGCTTGCTAGTAACCCCGCAAGTGATAACAGCTTAATCTTATTCATCAACAACCTATATCCATAAAATAATAACGAATAAGGCGATTTTCTGATAAATAGGATTGAGAAATAAGCACAAAATTGAAAAGCCCATAATACGAGCTCGTTTATGGTTTAAGTGAGCTTTATTTCTCGATACCACTGTTTGGTGAGAGGTAGGGAATCTAAACCAGACTTGAGTCTTGCCAATTCAAAGAAAGCTTATTTGATTAGATTGAGCGGTAGAGTTAGTTGTTGGTGGTAATGATAAATAGACGCTAACCTTGCTATTCATGTATTTTAACTGAGTGTTTATGAGTGTCACTAAATCGGTTCAGATGTGAATGAATTCATATTACGAGGATGTAATGAAAAAATCAGATAAAAAGATAGAGCAACAGATCGTGACAGCATTAACGCAAGTTTGTGACCAAGCGTTAGCCAAGGTGGCTGGTTTTGAATGGTTAACCCATAGTGTTAATTATCAGCAGGTTAGTAGCAGTTTATTGGTGACTTGTGTGTTTTCTGAGCAGGAACAATTGCGCCAGTGTTTAGCTGACGAGCAAGATGCGCTATTTCAGCAATGGATTGTACAAGCTCTAGCAAAACAAGGCATTAAACTAAAGAATGCGAAGAGCCAAGTGCAGTTCGACAGTGAAAGCGCTTGCGCCGAGCAACACGGCGGCAACTGGGGCAAGCGCTTAGCAAAGCAATAGAAGATCCGGGTTAAGTCACGCAAGATAAACCGCCCTTGATCGCTCGCGCTGATGCGAAAGGGCTGCTTAAATCAGCTATTAAAGTAAATCGGCTTCCGTGATGGGGTGAAACACACTGCAAGCCTCAACCAATGAGTTGGCGGTTAAGCTGGGTACGCCGTAGACGTCGGACGTGACGCCATAATCACCGATTTTGTCGAGCAACATATCAAAATCACCATCGCCAGAGAGTAAGATCACCGCGTCCACTTCGCGTGCGGCTTCCATGATATCGATAGTAATCCCCACATCCCAATCGCCTTTGGCAGAGCCATCACTGCGCTGAATATAAGGTTTTAATTTCACCTCAAAGCCGATATGGCGCAATGCACTTTGAAACTTATGCTGACCATCATCACCGCGATGAATGGCATAGGCGGTAGCGGCTACTATGTTGTTTTGCTCGGCTATTTTTTGCCAAAAAGCGCGGTAGTTAAACTGCCGTCCGTAAGCTTCTCGTGTGGTGTAATAGATGTTTTGCACATCGACAAAAATAGCCACTTTACGTTGATTATTATCCAAAAAATAGCGCCTAGGATTGAAATGATTAAAGTCGCTAACCCTACACCAGTTTGACTTACTTGTTAAGGCAAGTCAGTCAGCAATATCCGCCCATCAATATAATTGAACTACTGATTCAAAATTATCAGATTTTATTATCTCTTATCTCGTCCTAATGTGAATGGGTGTTAAGGCTTGACCGCGGTAGACCACATAGTGCCAACGCTGAGCCATCAACATAACCAAGTACGAATAATATCCATGGACCAACAGATGAGAAGGAGTAATAAATGGTTGAAAAAATTAGGGGGACTTTGCCATTGGAAAGGAGTGTTGCCATAGGGAGCCAGCTATGAAAGGAGCGCGGCAATTAATCGTGACACCTGAGCCTATGACCATGTCAGCATTGAATGTAACTCAGTTGAAAACAGTGCCTGAATTAGTTGAACCCCCGCTCAGTATGTTTGAGCAAGGGGCGAAATATGGCCAAGACAAAGCGGTTAAATCACCTTGGCAGTCATTTGGTTTAGCTGTGTTTGCGGGGGCGTTTATTGCTTTGGCATTTGTCTTTTATATCACAGTGACAACCGGCGCCACCGGTGCGCCTTGGGGGCTAATACGCTTAGCTGGCGGCTTAGCTTTTAGTATGGGGCTGATTTTAGTGGTGGTGTGTGGTGGAGAGCTGTTCACTAGCACCGTATTAACCACGATAGCTTGGGCTAAAGGCAGTATTAGCACTAAGCAGTTATTGGCGTGTTGGTCTCGGGTGTATTGCGGCAACTTTATCGGTGCGTCGTTGATATTGGGGTTAGTGATGTGGGGCGGCATGTGGCAACTCAATGGCGCGCAATGGGGTTTAAATGCACTGCACATTGCGCAACATAAGCTGCATCACAGTTGGGGCCAAGCTTTTGCCTTAGGCGTACTTTGTAACTTATTGGTTTGTTTAGGCGTTTGGATGACCTTTAGTAGCAAGGACGCATTAACTAAAAGCGCATTACTGATTTTGCCTGTGGCAATGTTTGTTAGCAGTGGCTTTGAGCACAGTATCGCTAACCTGTTTATGGTGCCGCTGGGCATTGCGATTGAGCACTTTGCTGGCGCCAATTTGTTTGCCGCATTAGGCATTCCTGCCGGGCAATTTAGCGATTTAACCTTTAGTAACTTTATTAGTCACAACTTAGTACCGGTGACCTTGGGCAACATTGTCGGTGGTGGGGTCGTTGTTGGCCTCGGTTACTGGGCCGTTGAAAAAGGCAGCGCGACTAAAGTTAACAATATAAAACAAAATTCAAACTATTCTGAATCTTACGGAGAAGGATCTACCATGAAAACTGCAATCAATAATCTAGTTATTCGCGATGTGATGGACGCTCAACCTGTTACATTGGCGCCAGAAATGAACGTGTACCAAGCCTTAGAATTATTAGCGCAAAGTGATGTCCGTAGCGCGCCAGTGGTGGATCAGCAACAAAGACTGCTTGGCTTTATTTCAGAGCAAGACTTGTTACGTGGCATGTGGTCGGAAGAGTTTAGCGCCGATTTGCAGTTGCAGGTACGTGATTTAATGCAATTTGAAATGCTAACGGTAGCGCCGAGTGATTCAGTAGCGCAGCTGCTAGAACTGATGATCGTCGATAAAGATAAGTTATTTCCGGTGTCAGATAGTGGGATGTACATTGGCAGTAGCTACCAAAGTTATGAAGAGCGCTTGCGTTGTGCTCGTGCGAATCGTCCTAGTGCTTACCCTGTGGTAGAAGGTGGTCGTTTATGTGGCGTGATCCGCCGCAAGCATATGCTTACTAAGTTAGTGCGAACACAAAAGCCTGAAGCTGTTGCAGCTGAAGATGCTGTTACTAGCGCGGCTTAAACGAGAAAATTTAAAAAGTAATTTTAACAACAGCGCCAATTTGGCGCTGTTTCATTTATTAGCCGCTTCTTTCAAGCGGCGTTTAACTAAGCGGCGCGCTTCAGATAGAAAACAGTCTCGTAATGGATTATCTCCGGCGTCGTTGCGCCAAATAAAAGAAAGACTGCGCTTCATGTTTAGCCGTGATTGGTGTTGCTGTATTTAGCACCATCTTTTATTTATTAGTTGCTTCTTTCAAGCGGCGTTTAACTAAGCGGCGCGCTTCAGATAAAAAACAGTCTCGTAATGGATTATCCCCGGCGTCGTTGCGCCAAATAAAAGAAAGACTGCGCTTCATGTTAAGTTGCGGGGTGTTTAGTACGACTAAAGCGCCATCGGCGACGTCTTTCTCGACATCTAAGTAAGGCACACAGCCTAAATAGGGGCCATTTTTCACTAACGTTTTTAATACGGGAATATGTTCGTATTCTTTCCAAACATTAATATTTTCAATTAAGCCATGAACTGCGCCATCAAAAATGCGTCGCGTGCCAGAGCCTTGTTCACGTAACACCCACTTAGCCTGCTCTAATTGCGCGAGGTTAACGGTGCTGTGACGGGCAAAAGGATGGTGCGGAGAAGCGATCACCACTAAGTGATCGTCCATCCAAGTTTCTGAATGAATACGCGAGTCATCATTACGCCCTTCAATAATACCTAGCTCATATTCATAGTTGAGTAAGCCATCAATGACATTTTCGGTATTTTCAACTATCAGCTCTATGCGTAATTCAGGAAAGTCTTCATCAATTTTGCTGATGAGTTGTGGCAACAAATGTTCTGCTGCGGTTTGGCTAGAGCCAAGCTGTATACAGCCACTAATGATGTGTTGTTCATGTAAGCCTAATTCGATTTGCTGGGCATCTTGTAGTAAACGCTTAGCTCTTGGCCTTAACCATTTTCCCCAATGGCTTAAGCTCAAGCGGTTACCTTGGCGAATAAACAGCGGGCGGTCGAGTAAATTCTCAAGTTGCGATAATGACATGCTAACGGCAGATTGAGTCATTGATAGCTTTCTTGCGGCTGCACTGACACTTTCTAAATTGGCTACCGCATCAAAAACGGCCAGTTGTTTGAGAGAATACTTCATGGTTGAGCTTGGGCCTTTTTCATTAGTGCATGGATTTGGGTTGTGAAATTTGGTTGAAATTTAGGCTGAAACAGCCTCTTACAGAGTATCAATAAAATTGATGGTTTGTTTGATGATAATTTTAGAGGCGATATGGTCGGTTCAGCAAGGTAATAATGCCGTCAAAACTTGATATAGATCGGTATTTATTGTGTAAATATCAGGACTTATGTATTGATACCCAATCAACCCGCAGGTGTTTGAAACATGTCTCGTTAAGTAGATTGGTAGATTAGGGTTTTTTACTGCTAATCAGTAGAATAGTTATTTCGTTTTTATGTTGAGTGACCCAGCTGTCAGTTAGGGTCATTTAGCACAATAGTGGTTTTCGATTTAATTAAGTGGTTTTTCATGTCTTCTCACAATGTGCCGCGTCAAGTTCGTTCATCATCTGCTTTAACTGGTAGGTCAAAAAAGGGGGCTAAACAAACTAATAAAGCCTTAATTAAAGGTGCGTTGCACCCTAGAAATCCACATGTTGGCCGTTATGATTTTGCCGCTTTATGTCGTGTTTTGCCGGCACTATCAAGCTTTTTAGTCGCAAACCCCAAGGGGGATAGCACTATTGATTTTAGTAATGAGCAGGCCGTGCTTTGCTTGAATCAAGCTTTATTGGCTCACTACTATCAGGTTCAATTTTGGCAAATACCCGCTGGTTATCTATGCCCGCCGATCCCAGGGCGCGCCGATTACATCCATTACGGCGCAGATTTATTAGCGCGTCTCAATCAAGGCAAAGCGCCAACTGGGAAGAAGATAAAACTGGTGGATATTGGCACAGGAGCAAACTGCATTTACCCCATTGTTGGCAGTCAGAGTTATGGCTGGCCATTTATCGCCAGTGATATTGACCCCATTTCGGTGAAAACGGCGCAGGCGATTGTGCAGTCTAACCCCAACTTAACGGGCTTGATCGATGTGAAGCAGCAAAGCCAATCGGAATATTTTTTCAAAGGCATTATTAAGGCGAAGCAGCCCATTAGTTTGACCGTTTGTAACCCGCCGTTTCATACCTCGTTAGCTGAGGCGCACCAAGGCAGCCAACGTAAATGGCAAAACTTAAATAAAGGTAAAGAAAAGACGACGGGGTCGGGTAACGCACCAACATTAAACTTTGGTGGGCAAAAGGCCGAACTATGGTGTCCCGGTGGTGAGCTGGCATTTTTAAAACGCATGGCCACCGAAAGCGTGGACTTTGCCGAACAAGTTTGTTGGTTTAGCAGCTTAGTGGCGAAAGGTGAACACGTTAGACCACTGAAAAAACACTTACAGCAGCTTAATGTGGCACAGTGTGAAGTGATCCAGATGCAACAAGGACAAAAAATAAGCCGTATTTTAGCGTGGAGTTTTAAAACGGTTGAGCAACAGCAAGCTTGGGCTGCGCAGCATTGGAGTCGTTAGATTAGGGGGTTTTTAAGCACAAAATAATTAAAAAAACGATAACAAGAGGAAAAGATGGAAGGATTGAATGAATTTATCAAGCTAGTCAATGGCTTTGTGTGGGGCACACCAATGTTGGTGATGATCTTAGGGGTAGGGCTATTTTTGTCTTTTGGCCTGAAGTTAATGCCGATTTTAAAACTTGGCGCTGGCTTTAAATTACTTTGGTCTGGCCGCAGCAGTGACCAAACAAAAGCGGGGGAAATAAGCCCCTATAATGCATTAATGACGTCCCTTTCTGCCACGATTGGTACTGGTAACATTGCCGGGGTGGCCACGGCTATTTTTATTGGTGGCCCAGGCGCGTTATTTTGGATGTGGTGCACCGCGTTAGTGGGCATGGCCACTAAGTTTTCTGAAGCGGTTTTGGCAGTGAAATACCGTGAAGTGGATGCTAATGGCCAGCATGTCGGTGGCCCGATGTATTACATTAAAAATGGCTTAGGTAGTAAGTGGACTTGGTTGGGCACCACCTTTGCTGTATTTGGTGCATTTGCTGGTTTTGGTATTGGTAATACGGTGCAGGCAAATTCTATTGCCGATGCGCTCAATAGTAATTTTGGCGTTCCGATGTGGCTTACGGCACTTATTTTAATGGTGCTGGTAGGCGCCGTGCTGATGGGGGGCATCAAACGTATTGCCGATGTGGCTGGTAAATTAGTGCCATTGATGACGGTGTTTTATTTTACTGCTGGGGTGGCGGTTTTAGTTATTAATATTGGTGAAATTCCGGCTGCGTTTGAACTTATTTTACACAGTGCGTTTAATCCTGTAGCGGCGCAAGGTGGCTTTGCTGGGGCGGCGGTATGGGCTGCTATTCGTTTTGGTGTTGCGCGCGGCGTGTTTTCTAATGAAGCTGGCTTAGGCAGTGCGCCGATTGCTCACGCAGCGGCGCAAACCAATAACCCCATAGAGCAAGGTTTAGTGGCAATGTTAGGTACCTTTATCGATACCTTGATCGTGTGCTCTATTACCGGTCTTGCGATCATTGTTACGGGTTCGTGGACTTCGGGCGAAACGGGGGCATCTCTGACTTCCCTTGCGTTTGCTCAGGCCATTCCGTTTGGCAACTATATTGTGGCCATTGCCTTGGCTATTTTTGCCTTCACCACGATTCTCGGCTGGAGTGTGTACAGTGAAAAATGTGTGCAGTATTTATTAGGTGAAAAAGCGGTGATGCCATTTAGGGTGGTATGGACAGCGGTCGTGCCGATAGGTGCGTTGATGTCGCTCGACTTCGTTTGGCTATTGGCTGACACTCTCAATGCGATGATGGCTATTCCGAATCTGATTGCGTTAGCGTTACTTAGCCCGGTGGTATTTGGCTTAACCAAAGCTTACTTCAGCACCAACAAAGGGTAAAAGGAGAGAGGGCCTCTCCTTGTTACAGTCAGTTTTTAGCGCTTGATCAGCCAAACCATCAAGCGCTTAGTTTACCGGCTAAGCGATGTATCCGCGGGGCAAACATCATTGAGATGACTGCCGCCGCAGGCCAAGCTAAAATGAATGCTTTCAGCCAATGTTGAACGAAATGAGTGGTTGCGCCTAAGTTAAGCCAAGTGACCCACATGGTCATCAACAAGGACAAGACAAATGACATTATTACTGCAAAAATAATTCTGTGCTTCATATTATTACTCGCTAATCATGGTTAGTTTTTCAATGTTTGTTGCAACAGTAATGTTTTGCGATAAATAAGCTTTGGTATGCTCCAGAGTAAAGTGTTTGTCTAATGCTGCTTCATTCACCCATTGCTCCCATAAGGTAAATTTATGGGGATCGGCTTGATGCTGTAGCACCTTAAAGTAGATGCAGCCGGGCTCTTTCTCTGTTTCCATCGCTAGCTTGACTAAAGCGGAATAAGCATCGCTTGCTGTCACATTATCTAGTGTCGTTAGAGTTGCATTTATCCATAATTGTTCCATTGATATTCCCGCTCTCTTATTAAAGGATTAGACGAGGATATATAATTTCATTTAGTATCAATATTCCTTTGCTAGCAATCTTAAATTCCAATATTGAAACTATGTTTGATGATATAGCCTTATTTATTCATATTGTGGAGCAGCGTGGCTTAGCTGCGGCCGCAAACAAGTTGAGATTGCCCGCGGCCACGGTAACGAGAAGGTTAAAGCAATTAGAGCGTGCGCTCGGTTGTAAGCTTATACATCGCTCCGCTAGGCAATTTTATTTGACCGCTGAAGGGGAAGTGTATTACCAAGAATATGCTGACCTCATTTATGCCATGGAGACAAAACGGCGAGACTTGCAGCAAAGTACCCACAAAGTGAGTGGGAGGCTTAAGGTGTTAGCACCGACCAATATTTCTATTGGTTTGTTACAGCCTATGTGGTCAGGGTTTATTAAGGCGTATCCCGATATACAATTAGAATTATTGCTAGGCAATAATACCTTAGATATGCTGTCGGCTCAGGCCGACTTAGCACTGCGTATTGGCCCGCAACCTGATTCATTACTTTATCAAAAACGGCTTGGCAGTGTGCAAACTGTGTTAGTTGCATCACCAGACTACTTAGGAAAAAGTAACACGGTACTTTCATTAGCTGACTTACAAATACAACGTATTATTCGAGTGAAGCACATCACCACTTGGTTGTTATCAGATGGGAATGAGGTTGTTGATTTGCGCTTGCGAGCAACAACGTTAGTGGACGATATCCGCATGGCGGCGATGCTTGCAATGGATGGAGTAGGTGTCGCCTTGTTACCTATGAGTGAAGTGTGTGAGGAGCTTCGAAATGGTCGTTTGGTGCGCGTATTACCGCAATGGTCAGGTCCTGTGCGAGAACTGTTTGCCGTTTGGCCCAGTGGTCAGTTGTTGAGTCAAAAAGCCAAGTGCTGCCGTGACTATATGTTGCAATTTATTGCTAACAATGAGCTGTTAAATGGCGCAATATTAACAGATATAAAATAACAGCCAAGCAAGAGCGCCTGGCCATTTTATAGACAAATTATAGGTAAAGCTCTAACACGGCTTTAGGCTCAAGCTCGTCACCTTCTAGTTCGCTGTTCCAGTTGAGGCCTATGAGCACCTCATCTTCCGCTAACGTGGTTAGCCAGTCTTCAACAAATTCTTCTAAGGTCAATTTGGTCGGTTTAAAATCAGCCCATTCTTCAAGGCAATGTACTTGAGCGTCATCAGCTTGTGACCAAAATGGCATTACTTCTGATTCTTCAAATTCAGAAGAGTCTAATGATAGCCATTGGCCTTGGGCATTACATAAACCCCAAACGGTTTCACTTTTCTGGCTCTCTTTTACAAATAGTGCGGTATTTTTTTTCACATCAGCAGTTAAATTAGACATTTGATTCTCTCATGGGTGAATACTAGGTAATAAGTCTATGACAGCACCGATTAATATCAGTGGAATGTGGCAAGGATAAGAACCCTTAGCTTGAATGTCTATCTATTTAAATTTTGAGCAGAAAAAACATCTTTTTAGAGCGATTGTAGTTTAATCATTGGTGATTGATGTCCGACATAAGCACAGGGGCAATGCCGAGTCGATAGGGGCTACAAATGAATTCACTGCGGTACTTCCCCCTATTCAAGTGTTAAACAAGCTTGTAAACTTCTTCTTCGATAAGTTAATTTTTCGGCGGTAATAATACGATTTGACACAGTCATGACAAGGAGTGTGAATGTTCGCTGTAATATTTAGAGCAAAACCCGGTATTCAAGACGATGAATACAGTAAAACTGTTGCTAACATGCGAGAACTTGCCTTTGAAAAGTACGGTTGCTTAGATTTCGTCGCTGTAACGGAAGGCGATCAAGAAATAGCTATTTCTTATTGGGAAAGTGAACAAGCAATCAAGCAATGGAAAAGCGATTCAGAACACGCGTTAGCACAAGAGCTGGGGCGTACAAAATGGTATGAGTCATATATAGTGCAAGTGGTCGAAATAAAGCGAGAGTACCAGTTCAATCCATAAGTAAAAATATACGTCGCAAAGCTGCGATGGCAAGCAGCAATACATTAACATGGAACAAAACGGTGGGTAGTGTTACTGCCAAATAAAACCAGAACTTTACCTGTTTGGTATTGGGGCTCAGTAAACGGAGTTAGTATGAGATTGTTAGCGGTTAGTTTAGCGCTGTGTTGCTCTTTTACGGTGAGTGCGCAAGAAATCAGATGTGGTTGGCTAGAAAACCCCTCGCCAGCGAATCTTTGGTTAATTGATCGAGAGGGGAGCTGGGAAATATCGATACAAGGTGGGCCTAATTATCTCGATGATAAATCGCTTGATTTGGTGTTTGAGGCGATGTCACATCAAAGCGACTTTGTTCGGACAAATAACAGTTATGGTTTTAGTTGCGCTTGTCTAACAGTGGATACAGATCCGCAAACAAGACAAATTAAAGCTGTTTATCAAGCCAAGCAACTGGGTCTCAAGCAATGTTTAGAAGATATATCTATTACTCCACATATTCCTCTCCGGTTCAAGTAATAGCGTTACATCGGTAAGGCCTCGCACGAAGTCAGTCGCAATGGTGTGCCTAGTTTGCCTTGGAATTTTAAGTGAGTCATGTTGGCTTACAAAGACAATCAATTATTGTTGGTCAACGCTGTGGAAAGGTATGAAGTTACATGTCCTTGCACTTTTGCAGCGTTCAAAGAGATGTGAAACGGATTTGAAAGTTTATGATTAGAGTTGCAAATATTAATGATTTAGGCGGCGTTCTACATCTGTATAAAGAGCTCCGTCCTTTAGACCCAAACCTAGACAGTGACTTTGCTAAAGAAAAGTGGGCGGAGATAATTAATGATCCACAAACACACATCATCGTGGCAGAAATAGACGGTGAGTTAGCCTCAACATGTGCATTAGGATTAAATAAAAGTATTGCCAATGGTGCAAGGCCGTTTGGCATTATTGAGCATGTTGTAACGTTACATAAATTTCGCCGACAAGGGTTAAGTAAGAAGGTTCTGGAATTTGCGATATCCTTGGCTTGGGAAAATAACTGCTGCAAAGTGATGTTGCTATCGGGGGCTCAGTTAATAGGGGCTCACTCTGTCTATGAATCAGTAGGTTTTAAAGGCGATATCGAAAAAGGTTTTGTTATTAAACCCTGATGCTCGGCGCTAAGATAAACGTCGAGTCAGCTAGTCGCTTTGTTATGGCAGTGAAAATAGAGGTTACATGTTCCCATGCTCGCGGCTACTTTTGGGCTTACTTTACTGATCCAAACCTCAGAGTTGGCATTTTATGCGGTAAAAATTGTGGGGGCGGGGTATTTGATTTGGTTGGGCATTAAGGCTCTACGCGCACGGCGTTTATTCTCAGTCGCGTCAGCGCAGCAACAATCGTTACAGACCATCTTTTCAACAGGGTTTCTTTCCGCTGCTCTTAATCCAAAACCAGGCTTATTTGTGCTTGCGTTTGTGCCGCAATTTGTCAATCCAAGCTTAGGCTCTGTGTCGCTACAGATGATGGGCTACGGTGTTTGGTTTGCGGTCCTCACCGCAATCGGCTTTAGCTTAATGGGGATTTTTTCTGCGCAGCTATCTGGTTGGCTACAAAATAAGCCTAAGTTGGTTGCGGGTTTAAATATTGGCGCTGGGGTTACGTTTGTTGCTTCAGGTTTAGCGGTGGCATTCATGAAACAACGTTAGGTCTGATTTATTCCTCGTGGCTCAGTTACTCTTTGCTGTAACAAATTCTCATCAGATAAAAAATGGCGGTAAGTGAAAGAGTTTACCGCCATTTTATTATCTTGATTTTGTTTGCAGCTAACTGTTTATCTAATGAGTTAGTCAGGCAGTTTAACCACTGGCGTTACCTGTGGCCCTTTAATTTTAACCAGCAGCGCAACGGTGGCGAGTGTGGCCATGGCTAAGCCAAATACCGTAGAAGTGGTCATGGGCAAGTTAAAGCCAATGCTAGCGTTAGCGAGATAAGTAAATGTCACCGCGGTCATAAAGGCGGCGGGCACGGTACAAATCCAATGGAATTTACCTTCGCGGGCTAAATAAGCCGCCGCAGCCCAGAGCATGATCATGGCGGTGGTTTGGTTAGCCCAGCCAAAGTAGCGCCAGATAACGCCAAACTCTGCGTGGGTGATGAGATAGCCAATAATAAACATAGGAATAGCGATTAATAAGCGCTTTGGCATGCTTTGTTGTGGCATTTTCAGAAAATCAGCAATGATTAAGCGAGCGCTGCGAAATGCGGTATCGCCGGAGGTGATCGGCAAGACAATGACACCCAAGATAGCCAAGATACCGCCTACGGTGCCAAGTAAAGAGGTGGATACTTCGTGCACCACGGCAGATGGTCCGCCAGCAGCAAGTGTTGCGTTAAGGGCATCAGTGCTTTCATAGAAAGACAAACCTAAGGTACACCAAATTAGGGCGATAACGCCTTCGCCTATCATGGCGCCGTAGAATATAAAGCGGCCTGATTTTTCATTTTGCATGCAGCGCGCCATTAGTGGCGATTGAGTAGCATGAAAACCAGAAACCGCGCCACAAGCGATGGTAATAAACAGCAGTGGCCAAAGCGGTAAATCGGTCGGGTGTAGATTACTAAAGTCGAGGCCTTGCGAGTAAAAAGTATGGTCGCTTACTGCTAGTCCGATAACTAAGCCGACACTCATAAAGATCAGCAAAGCGCCGAAGAAAGGGTACAAGCGGCCAATGATCTTATCGACGGGCACGATAGTGGCAATAATGTAATAAGCGAAAATAACCGCAATCCAAATGCCTGCACTAGTATCAGAGAGGCTACTTAATAAGCCGGCAGGGCTAAGTACAAATACCACGCCAACTAATAACAGCAACAATACAGCGAAGCCGTTCATAAAGTGCTTGGCAACATTGCCTAATTGTTCACCGACTATGGTCGGCACGCTGGCGCCATTGGCGCGCACTGACATCATGCCGGAGAAATAGTCATGTACTGCGCCAGCAAAAATACAACCAATTACAATCCATAACATGGCAACTGGGCCATATAGGGCGCCTAATATAGGGCCAAAAATAGGGCCAACACCTGCGATATTGAGCAGCTGAATTAAGTAGACCTTTTTGTTCGACATTGGCACAAAATCGACGCCATCTTCGAGGCTATGTGCGGGTGTTTGGCGCTCGGGCTTGGGGCCAAAGATTTTTTCTATCACTTTACCGTAAGTAAAATAACCGGCAATGAGTAGGCCGGTGCAAAGTAAAAACCATAACATTCGTTATTCCTTAATCCATTAGTTGACGGATATCAGATTAAGTAACCTAGCTAATATTTGCATTGCCTATTAATGTGAGCGGCGGTATTCGATAGTTAAGCGGTTATTATGGCTGGTTAGCGGTTTTTATAGCTACTCTGCAACAGTCAGAATTAGCTAGCTTGAATACCAAAGTGATGTTTGATTGCTTTGAGATAGCGTCGACTAACGGGCACCTTGTGGCCTGTGATTGGTGAGTGATGATACTTACGCAGGTATTGCTATCTCATAGCGCGTTAGCC
>NZ_JAUOPX010000056.1:0-27825 GCF_030547455.1 Motilimonas sp. 1_MG-2023
TGGTTGCGGGAGCTGGATTTGAACCAACGACCTTCGGGTTATGAGCCCGACGAGCTACCAGACTGCTCCATCCCGCGTCCGTCTAAGTGCGGCGAATAGTATAGAGATGAATGGCGTTATGCAAGAGGTAAACGTAATTTTAATACTGTTTGACCATTTGTTAAGCAATGTGGCGGGGAAGTGGGCATTGTGCTGTTTTTTAAACCTGATCACACTTTATAGAGAACACAAGGCTAATTGGTTTAAGGTGCTAAGGGGGCAAGAATAAACACTGCCTTTCTACCGCTACTCAGATTTGTTTATGCGTAAAACTCTCGCTTACGTTATAATGCGGCTCTTATTTATCAGAGTGCCCAGCGGCATTCTGCAGTGGTATCTTTAACCTCGGAAAAATTAATGTCTACTAGCACTATATATGAATACTTTGTTACCACAGCCCAAGGTCTTGAATCTTTGGTGGAAGAAGAGTTGCAATCCTTTGGAATAGAAGGGGCAAAAGCAGTTCGCTCAGGTGTGAGCTTTTCGGGTAGCTTAGAGCAAGGCTATAAAGTGTGTTTATGGTCGCGATTTGCTTCGCGCGTACTAATGCGGTTGAACGAATTTAAAGTCAATGATGTGATGGATCTGTATCTAGGTTGTAGTTACATTCCTTGGGAAGATACGTTTGCTGTTGATAAAACCTTCGCCATTGATTTTTCTGGCACTAACGATGACATTCGCAATACGCAGTTTGGTGCCCTCAAAGTAAAAGATGCCATTGTTGACCGTTTCCGTAAAAAATTGGATCAGCGTCCTGATGTTGAGCGCTCGGATGCACAAGTACGTATTAATGTGCGTTTATTCAAAGACAAGGCTCATGTCTATTTAGATATGGCGGGCAGTCCACTGCATCATCGCGGCTATAAAACTGAAACTGGCGCTGCGCCGTTAAAAGAAAACTTAGCCGCCGCGATTGTGAAACGCAGTGGTTGGCAGCTGGACCAAGCATTAGTCGATCCTATGTGTGGCTCGGGCACCATTATCATAGAAGCGGCATTGATGGCGACGAATCGTGCACCTGGCTTATTACGTACAGGTTATGCTTTTGAACATTGGTCGGGTCATGATGCCGAGCTTTGGCAAAGCATGCTCGCGCAAGCCAGCGTGATGAATAAGCGTAACGAAAACAAATGTGACACCCGCTTTTTCGCATCAGATAAAAGTCGTCGTTTAATTGAGATTGCACGCGGTAACGCGCAGCGAGCAGGTGTGGCCGACTTGATCACGTTTAGTGTTAAAGACGCAACAGAGTTTGGTAATCCGCTCGATGGCCAAACTGGGATGATTATTACCAACCCGCCTTATGGTGAGCGTATGGGTGACATGAGCGGCGCCATTGATTTGTACTCAAAACTGGGTAATCAGTTCAAAAAAGCATTTCCAGGCTGGCAATGTTCGTTATTCTCAACCGATACAGAGCTATTGAGCTGTATTGGTTTGCGCGCGAGTAAAACCTACAAGTTGTTCAATGGCCCGTTAGAGTGTGTACTGAAAAATTACCAGATCAGCGACCGTGGTTTAAGCAGCGACAAGCCAGCTATTTATTCAGAAGATTTTGCTAACCGTCTAAAGAAAAATTTACAGCAGCGTAATAAATGGGCTAAGCGTGAAGGCATAGAGTGTTACCGTGTTTACGATGCTGATTTACCTGAATACAATGTCGCCATTGACGTTTATGCTGATAATGTGGTGATCCAAGAATACGCCGCGCCCAAGAAAATAGATCCTGCTAAAGCGCGCCGACGTGTGCTCGATATCGTGGCAACCGCGCGTTATGTTATGCAAATTCCTGAAAACAAGCTGTTCCTTAAAGTGCGTGAAGTACAAAAAGGAAAAAGCCAATACCAAGCGTTAACCAAGAGACAAACCTTGCTTAATGTGATTGAAAATGGCGCGATGTTTGAAGTTAACTTGAGCGATTATTTAGATACAGGCTTGTTTTTAGACCATCGTCCAATGCGTAAACGCTTAGGTGAAATGGCCAAGGGCAAACATTTTTTAAACTTATTCTGTTATACCGCCAGTGCCTCTGTTCATGCAGCCCTTGGCGGCGCTGCATCGACCACAAGTGTTGATATGTCGCACACCTATCTTGATTGGGGCAAGCGAAATTTTGCGCTGAATAAAATCAAAGGTGCACATCAATTTGAACAAGCTGATGTGCTGAAATGGCTGGATGAGTGTAAACATCAATATGATTTAATTTTCTTAGATCCACCAACGTTTTCAAACTCAAAGCGCATGGACGGCACGTTTGATGTGCAGCGCGATCACGTTGCCTTATTGACCAATGCCAGTAAAAACCTCACTGACGGTGGCGTATTGGTTTTTTCTAATAACAAACGTGGCTTTAAATTAGATGAAGTAGGCGTGAAGGAAGCTGGTTTCTCAATTGAAGATGTCAGTAAGGCATCGATTCCCGAAGACTTCAAGCGTAACGACAAAATTCATCAGTGTTGGATCTTAACAAAATGTTAGGGGTAACACTGTATTCTGCTGATGGCTGTCATTTATGTGAGTTAGCCAAAGCTATTTTAGACGATTTAGCGGTGACGTATAGCGTCATCGATATTGCACTTGATGATGAATTAGTCGAACGCTTCGGCGTGCGCATTCCGGTGTTAATGAAAGACTCAAGTGACAATGATTTAGGCTGGCCGTTTGACGCGGCTGCCGTAACCTTATTTTTGGAATAAACTGTGGCATTAATTACATTGCAACAAGCGGATTTAGCCTTTGGCGATACGCCGTTATTAGATAACGCTGAATTGGTGATAGAGCCGAAGGAGCGTGTTTGTTTAGTGGGCCGAAATGGCGCCGGTAAATCCACATTATTAAAAGTGTTGTGTGGTGAAATTCAGCTTGATGATGGCCGTATTGTTAAAACTAACGATTTAAAAATAGCGCGCTTAGAACAAGACCCTCCCCAAGTTGAAGGCGTGACAGCCTATGAATACGTAGCCAGTGGCATGGCTGAAGTGGGCAAAGCGGTTACAGAATACCATAAGCTTTCTCATGAGTTAGGCAATAATCCAACAGACAAGCAGTTAAATCGGTTACAGGCACTACAAGAGCAACTGGATTTGCACAACGGCTGGTTGTTGGATTCAAAAATCAATCAAACCCTTGAGTTACTTGAAATTGATCCTGATATTTCCCTCGATCAATTGTCGGGTGGTTGGCAGCGCAAAGTTGCGTTAGCGAAAGCCATGGTCGGTGAGCCGGATTTATTGTTTCTTGATGAGCCGACCAACCACTTAGACGTGGCGACGATTGAATGGCTTGAGCAGTTTCTAATGAACTTTGCTGGCAGTATTGTATTTATTAGTCACGATAGGGCGTTTATTCGCCGCTTAGCAACGCGTATTGTTGATATTGACCGTGGTAACTTGACCTCGTGGCCAGGTGATTACGAGTTGTATCTGGAGCGTAAAGAAGAAGCACTACGTGTTGAAGAAGAGCAAAATGCTGAATTTGATCGCAAGCTTGCTTTAGAGGAAGTGTGGATCAGGCAAGGTATTAAAGCTCGCCGCACGCGAAATGAAGGCCGCGTTCGCGCCCTTAAATCGATGCGTCAAGAACGCTCTGAGCGCATTAATGTGATGGGTAAAGCGAAAATAAATGTGGATGAAGCGGTGCGCTCAGGCAAGATTGTCTTTGAAGCAGAGCACTTAGCCTACGAGTTTGAAGATCAAAAAATCGTTAATGACTTCAGCTTTATGATCCAACGAGGCGACAAAGTTGCATTAATTGGCCCTAATGGTTGTGGTAAAAGTACCTTGTTAAAAATCATGCTAGGTGAGTTGGACGTTCAGGGTGGAAAGCTCAAATGCGGCACGAAACTTGAGGTGGCCTATTTTGATCAGTATCGCGATAAGCTCGATCCTGAAAAAACTGTGATGGATAACTTAGCTGAAGGAAAGCAAGAGGTTGAAGTTAATGGTAAGATGCGCCACGTATTGGGCTACTTACAGGACTTTTTATTTCATCCTAAACGAGCTCGCACGCCGGTTAAGGCCTTATCGGGCGGTGAAAAAAACCGTCTGTTGTTAGCCAAAATTTTCTTGAAACCAAGTAATTTGCTTATTCTCGATGAGCCAACCAATGATTTAGATGTTGAAACATTGGAACTTTTAGAAGAATTACTTGCCAATTACAAGGGCACGTTATTACTCGTGAGTCATGACCGTCATTTTGTTGATAACACGGCGACTCACAGTTGGGTATTTAAGGGCGACGGCGAGGTTGAAGCTTTTGTGGGTGGCTACGCAGATGCGCGTGCAATTTTAGATGCCAGAGCCGAACAAACTAAGGCCGTTAAGTCAGAAAAAAACGCAGAAAAAATAGTTAGCCCAGTGGTGACTAAACCCGCTGTCGCAAAAAAGAACAAATTATCTTACAAATTAAAATTAGAGTTGGAGCAACTACCGAGCTTGTTAGAGACAATTGAATCTGACATGGAAGTACTGCAAGAAGAAGTAAATGATCCAGCATTTTTCAATCGTCCCAGTGATGAAACTACGGCTAAATTGTTAAAACTAACGGAATTAGAGCAGCAGCTTGAAACAGCTTTAGAGCGTTGGGAAGAATTAGAAGCTTTACAAACAGGGGAATAACTCGTTAATGAACGTTAAATTATCAGCATTATCTATTGCATTAGGCTTAGCTTATGCATCAAGCGCGCTTGCCACACCTGTGAACCCTGGTGCGTATTATGAAATTGAAGAAGTTGCGATTAACAAAACCGGTGACTTTGAACAGGCAAACTTTGGTCCTTATGCGGTTGCAATCTCGCCCAATGGCACGCTAGCTGCTGGTCTAACAACACGGTCTTCGATTGAGGCAATAGATTATGGCCTGCATTTCACCTATGAACGCGAATGCTATTATTCAAACGAAATTTGTGAAGTCATTTATCAAGGCAGCAACAGCGCTGCGCAAAGTAGTTATGAAAACGCAATTCGTAAGTGGCGCTTAGATCAAACTAAAGCGGCTGACAATTATTACAGTAGCCAGTTTATTCCTTTTACCCTAGGTGCGGACTTAAATCCTAACCGCACTAACGTATTTGATAATGCTAATACTAACTCAACCGATCAAGTTGTTACTGATATCTCTGATAGTGGTGAAACAGTGGGCTATGGTTCAGCCACTTACTCAACGGGCACTCCTTTTAGCCGCGATTTTACTCGCCATGCTTTTTATAAATCGGCCACGGGCGAAGTGTGTCAGTTAAAACCAACAACCGACCTTACGCGAGGTGGTTTTAGTGCGGCTTACAACATCAGTGAGGTTACGTTTGCTAATGGTGAAACCCGTAAGCTAGTGTTTGGCCACGCCAGTGTCAATCGTCCTAATGATGAAAATATATACCTTGATCGTTGCTTTGCTAGCACAACCGATGACGATCGCAATCGATATAACGAACTCACGTATTGTCCAGGATTTAACACTCAGCCTTGGGTTTGGGATGTCACTAATGGCTGTGACACTGGCTCTCTCGAGGGAAGCGCAATGGTGGCTAACCCGACTGAACAATGGTTGGATAATCGCGGTGGTGAGAAAGGAATGATTTACAGCGCCGCTGGATTTAGTAGTGACAAGCAAGGTGTTGTGGTTGGTTTCTCTAGTCAGCGTATGAACAATAGTGAGCGTGGTGATCGTGCTCGCGCAGTTTATATGACGCCCAATGAAAACGGTGAGTATTTAGCGAATCCAGTTGAACTGACGCAAGTTGAAATGGGGGTTGATGATCCTAATGATAATCTTCGTCATACTTGGGCCACGGATATTAACAATAACGGTCTGATTATTGGTAACCGCGTATTTGAACTGGTCAAGGGGCGTAACCGTCCAACTGAGTTTTTTATCTTTGATAAAGCAGCCCAAACAGCTATTTTGCCGTTGGCGGATAAAAACATCCGTACCAAAAAAGAGCGAGTTGAAGGTACTAACAGCAATAAACCCGGCGCAAACAGTCAGGCTAGCGCGATCAATGATAGCGGGCTTGTGGTTGGCTGGGCCGATGCCCCAGGTGAGGTTCAGCCTGTGGAATCGGGAAATCCACGTCGCCAATCTGCATTTGTCTACGATGTTAGCACCCAAGATGCATGGTACCTCAACGACCTTGTATGTACTAAAGATGCTCAAGGCGTCGTTAAGTTACCTTATTACCGCTTTGAAAAAGCAAAAGACATTAGCGATGACGGCACCATTTTGGCGACTGGTTATCGTTACGATAACAAAGATGACTTTATTAACATGGTTAATGCACACCCTGTATTACTAAAATTAACACGAAATCTATCAGCAGGTGACATAAACAGCCAGCCTAGTTGTTATGACTCTAAGGAAGCTGAGGTGATTGACAAACCATTTACACGCTCGGGCGGTAATGCATTTTGGCTGTTGTTACTTGGGTTACCTTTACTAGTGTTGCGCAAGTTCACAAAATAGAAATAATAGCCATTTGCTAAATGAAACGGTTTCAGTGAGTTATTAAAAACGCGCTGAAATCGCTTAAAAGCGACATTGACGTACCTGCAAAACTCATCTAATTCTAAATAACAAAGTTGAAATGGCTTTGTGTTTTTATTAGTCATAAGAGGTCGTACTCAATGAAAAGACAAAAAAGAGATCGTTTAGCGCGTGCTCACGCCAAAGGTTATCATGCTGGAGTGCTTGGACGAGCAAAAGAAGTTTGTCCGTTTCAGCAGGTGGATGCCAAAAGCTCTTGGCTAGGAGGTTGGCGTGATGCTTATGAAGAAAGGAGTCACGGTCTCTTTATGAAATAAAAAAAAGCCCCGTAAGGGGCTTTCTTATTTGATGTTACAAGTTTCTAAATTATCGCTCTGGCGAAAATTAGAAGCTGTCAGTATCTTTAAATAAGCCTACTTTTAAATCTTTCGCGGTGTAGATAACGCGGCCGTCTACTGACACTTCACCATCAGCAATACCCATGACTAATTTACGCATGATGACGCGCTTCATGGTGATTTTGTAAGTGACTTTTTTCGACGTTGGTAAGATTTGACCGGTGAATTTAACTTCACCTACACCAAGAGCGCGACCTTTACCCGGGCCACCACTCCAGCCAAGGAAGAAGCCGACTAATTGCCACATGGCATCTAAACCAAGACAGCCAGGCATGACAGGGTCGCCAGGGAAGTGACAATCAAAGAACCAAAGATCGCGATTGATGTCTAGTTCAGCGATAATCTCGCCTTTACCGTGCTCACCATCAGTCTCATTAATCTTTAGGATACGATCCATCATTAACATGTTATCGACTGGTAATTGGCAATTACTTTCACCAAATAATTCACCACGGCCACATGCTTGTAGCTCTTCTTTAGTGTAAGCGTGCTTACCTAAATCTTTTTGAGAGGTCATAATCTCACTCGTTGGTAGTTTGATATAAAAACAAAGTGGCACACTTTATATAAAAGCCTGCCGCCATGCAAGTTAGAGTCTGTAATGGTGTGTGCAACAACTTGCTTTAACGGAAAAATTGTAAGCATTTTGCCAGCCAAGTATCTTCATCATCATCGCGGCCACCTAGCTCTTTTATTCGATGACGGATCGCATCATAAACCGTATCCACATCACTAATGGCAATGCTAATGGCTTGATCGACATGGCTGATGGCATAGATAGTTAAGCGTTTACCCTTAACGGCTTCCAACACATCATGATCTAAACTTAGGTTGATCAAATTTGATGCGGGGATCAATACAGTTACTGGACTATTAAGTTGTTTTAATTGAGCGGTCCGGCAAATGGCGGCTATTTTCTCATTTATGCCGCCCACGGCCATCACATTACCCGCTTGATCCATCGCGCCTGTCATGGCGAGATCTTGGCGTGCAGGTTGTTGTGATAAAGCGGACATTAACGCCACATAAGTGGCAACCGCCGCGCTATCGCCATCGGTATGACTATAGCTTTGCTCAAAGACTATATTGGCTGAAAAAGGTACGTGCTCTTCTTTACCAAAGACTTGGCTTAAGTAGCTTTCCACTATCATCATGGCTTTGGAATGAATATTACCCGCCATTTCAGCCTTACGTTCAACGTCAATCACTTCACCATCGCCTAAGAATTCGGCAGCGGTGACGCGAAATACTTCACCGAATTCGATAGGATGGCCATCAAGCTCTACGACTGAGAGCCCATTTATTTGACCAACAGCGTGTCCTTGTAATTGGATTGGTATTTGTTGCTCAACAATCGACTCGTCACTGTAACTTTGCGGCAAAATCATGGCATTTTTTTGCTGCGCGATATATTCACTCAGCACAGCGGGTGAGAAGTGAGCATTAATCAATCGACAACGGTTAAACAATTTACTCAAATAACTCACGTTAAATTGAATATAATGACGATGCTCACGGCGCGCACTCAGGTGTTGTAGCAAAGCATTAAGAGCAACATCGTCTGGTGGCGCTAATTGATTATGCATGGCTTGTAAGTTAATGAAGTCACGGACTAAGCCAATGTTGTTATCAGTAATTTTCACTTCATCGGCTACTTCAGCAAACTGCTGGTTTAGGCCTGCAAACTCGGGGTCAAGCTGACTTAACTCCGCCAACTGACTACGACTGCCGGTAATGATTATTTTACAATTTAGAGCGCTTGAATCGGGGAGTTTTACACCTCGTAGTTTGTCTGCGCCACGCGCATTTTGCCAGTGTTGTTGCCCGGTCAATAAATAACTTTTAACTTGATACCAAAGTATTGGATTTTCCAGCAACGGTGGCACATTTAATACTAAGTAGCCATTACGCTGTGTCAGTAATGCGCCAGGGCTTAAAATCAATTGTTGAGCACTATTGAGGTAAATTTCACCAAACAAATCCGCCTCATTAAAAGCATTCAAAAAAGCTAAGCGCTGCTCAGGAAGTGGGCGTAGTTTACCTTGTTTCAGGGCGCCGAAGCGTTCTGTCAGCAGTGTCTGTGTGGCTGGGTCAAGTTGTTGGAAATCGGCCGCTGTAACGGGCTGATCATGGATGATGACGCCTGCCTGTTCGCAATGATCAAATATGGCAAAATGTGTTGCTAATTGTTGTGCTGATGACTGGGGTAATATCTGGCAAATATATTCTTTGGCGGTGTTCCAATCACTGATGCAAAAAGTCAGAAGCTTGTTGGGTAACAGCTGAAAATCAGTTAACTCTCGTTGTGCAAAAGGAAATAAGGCTGTCCAGTCTGATGCTTCGTTACGAGACTTGTGTGTTATCAGAGATGTGAAGTCAGGTTGCAACAGATCGAGTGATAAAGGATTTAACTTAGGCAAGTGGGTGTTCCGTTAAGGATAAAGCGAGCATTATAACCTGTATCGTTAGGATAAATCGACCGTTGCCTTAATTTGCTGAAACAGGAATTGTAGCCAGATATCTGTACTTCATTGGTGTTATTAGGCAATCAATGGGGTTGGTCTTAATCAGAATGAAGAAATCAAATCAATGAGTCAGCCGGTTGAAAGAAATTGGCAGCTCTGGCTGCCAACTTTTTAGTGCTAGTATGGTGTTAAAATTAGGGCTATCTTATTCAAATATAACCCTAATCGGCGATTCATTAAGTTATGGTAATAATGGTCGATGTGGACGAGCAATAAAATTTTTCGTATCAATGTTTACTTCATGAATTTCGACATCCAACTTTTGCCCTTGTGTAAGAACAACTTGATCATTGATTAACACATGACCTGTTTCCATGCGGCACTGAAGTTGCTCTTTGTCTTTGTGAAGGAAACTGGATGGGATAAACACAAATGCGCCTATGTCTAACAGTTTAACTCTAACGCCTGCACGTACTACATCCACCACTTGGCCATTAAAGACTTCGCCTGTGTTGGCTCTAGCAGCGAGGTACTGGGCGTATAACCAAGCATTGGCGCCGTTTTCAGCCATGCGCTGTTTTTTGCGCTTTTCATTTATTTGATTGCCAAGATTTTCATCCAGCATTGTGGTGGGCTGTTGCGTTAAGATGCTTTTGATTTGATAGTGGTTAACTAGATCACTGTATTTGCGGATGGGCGAGGTCCATGTTGCGTAAAGTGGTAGCCCCATCGCGAAGTGAGGTTCGCCAACGGGCTTAAATTCACTGTAAGCAAACATACGACGTAGTCTGAAATCTAAGTATTGATTACCTTGGCTACGGATTTGGCGACGTATTTCACAATATTGTTTTAAGTCAGTTAATTGTTCAGCGGTCACTGCAAAACCGTGTTCGGCCATTAATGCTATGGCTTCGTTGGTCCGCTCGACTTGTAACCCAGGTTGGCAATTGAATACCCCCTGTACTTGATGTTTGGTCAACAATTGCGCTCCGCAAACATTGGCCAATACCATGGCTTCTTCTACCATGCGATGTGCGATGCGCCTTGGTAGTGCTAGAATTTCTTCGAGCTCACCAGTGTCAGATAATACAAATTTATAATCAGGATTGTCGTCAAAGGTGAGGGCGTTAGCTTCTCGCCATGCTAAGCGTTTGGCGCTGCATTGTTCGAGTAATTTAAGCTGCTCTGCTATGGCTGGCTCTGGCTGCCAATCTAAGTTTGTTTGTTCTATGAAGTCTGAAACTTGGTTATAGCTTAGCTTAGCCACAGATTGAATGGTGGCCAGCTCAAATTGTGCTTCATCAATGATATGACCATGATTATCAATATTCACTTTACAGACTATCGCAACGCGCGCTACTCCCGCTTTTAGTGAGCATAAGTCATCACTCAGCTCGCGAGGTAACATGGGAACGTTGAAATTGGGCATATAAATAGTGAAACCACGTTCAGCAGCAATGCGCTCAAGCTCGCTTTGCGGGGGGATGTAAGCCGTGGGATCAGCAATAGCGATGGTTAATTGCCAGCCATTTTCACGCGCTTCTATATGAAGGGCGTCATCCATATCTTGGGTTGTTTCATTGTCAATGGTGAAAAAGGGGAGGTGTTGATAATCGGCTCTTTGACTTGCGTCTAGTTCAGGCCAAGTTAGAGGCGGCGCTGGCGGGGTGGTGGCTAAATCAAGTTTTGCTAAGGTCACCCAGCGGCCGACGTAGGGATCGTCCCCCGCGGCAATTTTTTCATTTATTAGCACGGCAAAGCGTTTTTCGTCTTTCAGTGTGTGTTGCGTCAAACTTGCTTTAACCCAATCCCCTTCCTTTAAACCGGTACTTTTTAATGTTGCATGAAGCTTGGCGTTAAATGGATGTTTGAACACTGGGTTTTCAGCAACAAACTGTAGTTTGCCTTTAAAGTGCTTAATTTTGCCGACAAACTCAGTATTCTGCTGGCTGATTAATGACTCTGGCTCAGCAGTTGGCTTATCACCAGTTTCACGAATGATGGCAATGACCCTGTCACCATGTAATACCTTTCTCATTTCATTTGGGGTGATGAAATAGCTTTCTTTATCATCGGTTTCTAAAAATCCAAAGCCGCGCTCGGTGGCTTTGATGATGCCTTCTTTTTTAGGCAGCTCGGATTGCATTTGCTGTTTTAGCTGCGCTAGCAGCGGATTATCTTGAAACATATATTCATCTACCGACGTTGAGATTGTGGCAATATAAGGTTTGCGCAGATGAAATCCAAGTGTTATCGGTTTTGTTGGTCGCTCCAATTGCGACAACAGGGTATAATCACTGCGTTATTTAAGTATTAGTTTGCGGAGCATCACCCTTGGATTTTGAAGAATTCTCATTAGATCGTCGATTATTAACCCCGTTATCTCATCAAGGCCTTACCACGGCCACCGATATACAGCGCCAAGCCATTCCTGTGGCGATGCAAGGCAAAGATATGATTGCCTCTTCAAAAACGGGCTCTGGGAAGACGTTGGCATTTCTATTGCCGGCAATGCAACGAGTTCTTAAACAGCGCGCGTTAAGTAAGCGCGACGCGAGGGTGTTGATCTTGACCCCAACCCGTGAGTTGGCTAAGCAGGTTTACGGACAATTACGACTATTGGTCGCGGGTACAGGTGTCAAAGCCAGTCTAATCGTGGGCGGGGAAAATTTTAATGATCAAGCCAAGCAATTGTTAAAAGACCCGCAATTTATCGTCGGGACGCCTGGGCGAATTGCTGATCATCTTACCCAGCGCCAGATCCACCTCAATGGCCTCGAAATGTTAATATTGGATGAAGCCGATCGGATGTTAGATTTAGGTTTTGCCGATCAACTGTTACAAATAAACCGCGCGGCTGATCACCGTTTGCGTCAAACCTTGTTGTTCTCTGCAACCTTAGATAACACCGAGGTAAGCAGTATTGCGCAGCAGTTACTTAAAGCGCCGGTTCGGGTGTCGATTGGTGGTGCTAATGATGAGCATACCGATATCACCCAACGCTTCTATTTATCTGATAATTTAGATCACAAAAAAGCGCTGTTAAAAGCATTACTCAGTGAAGAAAACATTACTCAAATGATAGTGTTTACTGCTACTCGTGCGGATACGCAAACCTTAGCAGAATACATTACCGAGCTAGGGTTAAATAGTGTTGCCTTAAGTGGCGACATGAACCAAGGTAACCGTAATAAAATAATGGATGGTTTTTCTCGTGGTCAGCAACAGGTGCTAGTGACGACGGATATTGCATCTCGTGGCTTAGATTTAATTAATGTGTCACACGTGGTTAATTTTGACATGCCCAAGCATGCGGAAGAATATGTTCATCGAATTGGTCGTACTGGCCGCGCTGGCTCAAAGGGCAGTGCAATTTCATTAGTCGGGCCTAAAGACTGGGAAAACTTTCAAGCAGTAGAAGCTTATCTAAACCAGCCTATCAGCTTTGATTCGGTTGCAGCGCTAAAAGCTAAGTTTACAGGATTAAAAGTGGCTAAAAAAGTGACGCGTACCGATGAGATCAAAAAAGGTAAACAAGGTCGAACCACTAAAGTGAAAGCCACACGGACTAAATCAGTTAATAAAACTTACCTTAAAGGTGTGGATGTTGGTGATGCGCCAATGCGGCGTAAACCAAAGCCGTAATAACGACTTTCTAAGCAGCATATATGCTGCTTTTTTTATGTCTTTAATTCACTGCGAGGTGTAATGGTCTAAGGTTGATATAATAGAAGATGATTAACAGTGCTAAGAGCTTGATCTCTATCTCGGTTCTAGTCTAATTTGGCGAAAATGATTGAGCAACTAGTCGCTTCACGCTAGGGTCATTATTCTAGCTTATGTGCCCATAAGGAGCTTTTTCATGATCTCACCTGACCTGTTTACACTCCATGAAAATAATGTTGATTTATTACTCTCCATTGAGCCATTAGCCGATGTTATTAAAGAAGAACACCTGTTAATGGCATTGGCGGCTAGCCCTTATGAGAAATTCAAGCCCAGTGCAGTCGGGCTAACCGAAGCAGTTAAGCTGTTTGCCAAGCTAAGAGAAGAAGCTGAGGTATCAGACGAGGACAATAAGCCCATTATTATTGCCCAGCGTCTTGATGCGGTGATCTCAATTGACTTAGACAAAGAAAAAATGACGGCCTTTGCCAATGTTACTGCAGCTTGGGGAGGTAACAAATTAGATGAAGTTACAGTAAAAGAAGCCCTTAGTTCGGCGGGCGTAACTTATGGGATCCGCACCAATAATATTGTTGCGTTGATCTCGACACTAAATAAAGCACAGCCTGGAAAAGTGATTCGAGCGCCAATCGCCAAGGGCTTAGCGGCTAAAAATGGCACGGATACGCGTTTTGAACGATTAGTTGAAACGTTAAAAGAGCGGGTTCGTAAGCCCAAAAAATTGCAAAGTGGCAAGGTAGATATGCGTGATTTAGGAGCCCTTATCTCTGTGAGTAAAGGTAAGCCGTTAATGCGTAAGCATCCGCACACACTTGGCGAAGATGGCTTTAAGGTAACTGGCGAGGTAATTGTCCATAAAGAAGGTAAAGAGCTTGAATTTGATGTTGGAAAAAACACGGAAATTAGTAGCAAAAACCCGAATTATTTAGTCGCAACCAAAACAGGCATACCCATAGAGATTGAGCGTGGAATGATTGTTGACGATGTATTAATGATCCCCAATGTGGATGTTGGATTTGGTCACGTTGATTTTGATGGCAGCATTCTAATTAAAGGCGATATTTGTGAAGGGATGAAGGTAAAAGCCACCGGTGACATTAATGTTGGCGGCATTGTTGAATCGGCCGAGGTGGAAGCGGGTGGTGATCTAATTATCGAAAAAGGTGTAATAGGGCACCACACCGAAGAAGGTGACCATTATAGTTGTCATTTGACGGCTCATGGATCCATTGAAGGGGTTTTCGCGCAATATACTAAAATAACGTGCCATGGCACGTTACATTTCAATCACCAGTTGATCCACTGTGATGTTACCTGCTTTGATAAAGTTGAAGTGATGGATGCGGGAGGACGTAAAGGAACGATTCTTGGCGGTATAGTGCGTGCCCTGAAAGGGGTGGCCGCTGTCAATGTCGGAGCAGATGCCGGTACACGTACGGAAATAAACATGCTGGGCGATTTGGCTGCGAAATACCTTGAGCGAAAAGTGCTATTACAAGAAATTGAGGAGGAAGAACATAAGTTACATGAAATTGATCAAGCAGCCACTAAGGTAAATCAATTGCCCGATACAGATAAAAAAACCACCCTCATTCACCGCTTAAACCTGAGTAAGCAACATGAAGAAGCGCGCATTAATGACGTTAAGCAGCGAGTTGAGACGATAGATAACTATATTGAGAATTACATAACGCAGGCTCGACTAACTTGTCAAGGCCACTTATATAGCGGTGTTGTCATCTCACTGGATGAGCACACACTGGCGATAGATCATGAACGTCAAGGGGCGTTTGTTGGTTTGCTTGACAATAAACTGCAAATATCTCCACTTAACTAACGTTTATAACTAGCGCCTAGTTCTCATGAGGAAGCGCTAGATATCTCCCCAGTAACATTGATTTGCGCAGGGCTTTTCTCTACTATTGTCGACCAACTATTTTATCGACTGTAATCAGTCAAATTAGACACACATGTGGCGCTTGGTATGCGTCACCACTGTAACAAGGAAAGCTCATGCCTTTAATTACTCTTCCTGATGGCAGCCAACGCCAATTCGAAAATACAACAAGTGTGATGGAAATTGCACAGGATATCGGTCCGGGGCTTGCTAAAGCCTGTATCGCTGGTCGTGTTGACGGTGTACTTGTCGACGCTTGTGATCCCATCGATAAAGACGTTAATGTTTCTATTATCACCGCGAAAGACGAAGAAGGTTTAGAAATTCTACGTCACTCTTGTGCTCACTTATTAGGTCATGCAATTAAGCAATTATGGCCAAATACCAAGATGGCGATTGGTCCGACTATTGATAACGGTTTCTACTATGACGTTGATATGGAAGAGCCTCTGAGTGAAGATGATTTAGCGAAGCTTGAAAAACGCATGCTTGAATTGGCTAAAACCAATTATGTGGTGGTTAAAAAGAAAGTCCCTCTTGAAGAAGCTGCTGCTGTGTTCAAAGCTCGTGGCGAAGATTATAAGCTTGAGATCATCGCCGGGATAGAAGCAGATGCGAGACCAGGCTTGTACCATCATGAAGAATACGTTGATATGTGTCGTGGCCCACATGTACCCAATATGAAGTTCTGTCATCACTTTAAACTGATGAAAGTGGCTGGTGCCTATTGGCGTGGTAATTCTGATAATAAGATGCTGCAACGCATTTACGGTACAGCTTGGGCTGACAAAAAGCAGTTAAGCAGCTATTTAAAGCGCTTAGAAGAAGCGGCCAAGCGTGATCACCGTAAAATTGGTAAACAGCTTGACCTTTATCATATGCAAGAAGAAGCGCCAGGTATGGTGTTTTGGCACCACAACGGTTGGACTATTTTCCGTGAATTGGAAACCTTTGTGCGTGAAAAGCTAGTTAAGTATCAGTATCAAGAAGTGAAAGCGCCACAAATTTTAGATCGTTCATTATGGGAAAAATCAGGCCACTGGGACAAGTATGCTGACGGCATGTTCTGTACTTGTAGCGAAAATCGTGAATATGCGATTAAACCAATGAACTGTCCTGGTCATGTGCAGATCTTTAACCAAGGGTTAAAATCGTACCGTGACCTGCCGCTTCGCATGGCTGAGTTTGGCTCTTGTCATCGTAACGAACCATCGGGCTCGCTCCATGGTTTGATGCGTGTTCGTGGTTTTACTCAAGATGATGCTCATATTTTCTGTACTGAAGATCAAATACTTGCTGAAGTATCCAGCTGTATTGATATGGTATTTGAAACTTACAAAACATTTGGTTTTACAGACATTGAAATTAAACTGTCCACGCGTCCTGAGCAACGTGTGGGAGATGATGCTGTTTGGGATAAAGCGGAGCAGGCACTTGCCGATGCACTGAATTCTAAAAATTTAGAATTTAAGTACTTACCTGGTGAAGGCGCATTCTATGGCCCTAAAATTGAATTCACACTCTATGACTGCTTAGATCGTGCATGGCAATGTGGTACGGTGCAATTAGACTTCTCGATGCCGGGTCGTTTAGGTGCCTCATATGTGGGTGAAGATAATGAACGCCATGTGCCTGTTATGATCCACCGAGCCATTTTAGGTTCACTTGAACGCTTCATTGGTATTATTACTGAAGATTGTGCGGGCTTTTTCCCGACTTGGTTATCACCTGTTCAAGCGGTTGTAATGAATATTACTGATAAGCAAGCTGATTTTGCCCATGAAATTGTTGAAAAATTGCAAAAATCAGGCATTAGAGTGAATGCGGACTTGAGAAATGAGAAGATAGGCTTTAAAATCCGCGAGCATACATTAAAGCGTGTACCTTACATGTTGGTTATCGGCGATAAGGAAGTCGAAGCTGGCGAAGTAGCAGTAAGAACACGAAAAGGTGAGGATCTAGGTAAATTCAAACTTGACGCTATTGTTGAAAAACTCAGTCAAGAGATCCGAAACCGAACTCAAATCAATTTGGAGGAATAAGCTATAAAAGGTGGAAGAAAGCCCCAACAGGCGGGCAAACTAAATCGTATTAATGACGAGATCACAGGTCTTAATGAAGTTCGTTTAGCTAATGCAGATGGCGAACCAATAGGTATTGTTTCATTCACTGAAGCACTGGCTCAAGCTGCTGAGCAGCAACTGGACCTGGTTGAGATCAGCCCTAATGCTGAGCCACCTGTCTGTCGTCTTATGGACTACGGTAAGTTTATTTACGAAAAAAGCAAATCCGCTAAAGACCAGCGGAAAAAGCAGAAACAGATCCAAGTGAAGGAAATAAAATTCCGTCCTGGAACTGACATAGGCGATTATCAGGTAAAACTGCGCAACCTGACTCGCTTCTTAGAAGAGGGTAACAAGGCTAAAATCACACTGCGTTTTCGTGGTCGTGAAATGGCACACCAAGAACTTGGCGTTGATCTACTAAACCGTATCAAAGCGGACTTAGAAGAGATATCTGTCGTGGAGTCTTTCCCGAAAATGGAAGGTCGCCAAATGGTTATGGTACTTGGCCCTAAAAAGCGGTAATAAAGGCTCAGCAAGTAATTGAGTGAGCTTGTTTAGGCAAGCTCTATTTAATTCGCCTCTATTATTTTTATTCATTGAACAATGCGGAGTTCGCAATGCCAAAAATGAAAACTAACAAAGGTGCTGCAAAGCGCTTTAAGAAAACGGCTTCTGGCGGTTTCAAATGTAAACAGTCTCACCTACGTCATATCCTGACTAAGAAGAGCACCAAGCGTAAACGTCACTTACGTGCTAAAAGCATGGTAGCAGCATCTGATGTTGCTTCAGTACGTCGCATGATGCCATTCGCATAAGGGGAGATTAGAAAATGCCAAGAGTAAAACGTGGTGTCGTAGCTCGCGCTCGTCACAAAAAGGTTCTAAAACAAGCTAAAGGTTATTACGGTGCACGTTCACGCGTATTTCGCGTAGCAGTACAAGCAGTAACTAAAGCGGGTCAATATGCTTACCGTGACCGTCGTCAACGTAAGCGTCAGTTCCGTCAACTATGGATTGCGCGTATTAACGCCGCATCTCGTCAAAATGGCCTGTCTTACAGCCGTTTTATTGACGGTCTGAAAAAAGCATCTGTTGAAATCGATCGTAAGATCCTTGCCGACATCGCTGTATTCGACAAAAACACATTTGCTGTTTTAGTTGATACCGCTAAAGGTGCACTAGCTAAGTAATATTAGCTTGATAAAAAAAGGAGGCTTAGCCTCCTTTTTTTGATCCCGCAAAAGCTCAGTGCAAATAAATAATCACTTACAGTGACTAAAGATGAGAACAGCATCTTAATTATGATATGCTCAGCAAAAGTGCAATTAGTTTTACTTGCTTGTCGTTGTTAGAACATGGATGTAGATTGTCTTGTTTAGATTATTAATATTAGTTTGTTGGTTTTTTACCACTATAGCTGCTGCACAAACGCCCCCTTATTCTCAAGCTATCTCGCCCGCATTCCAGCAACTCAATCTTGGTCAAGGCGTGTTATTTCAAGCAGACTCTGCAAGTCGGATCAGCATTAAAGATTTATTGATAGGAGAATATCAAGATACTTGGGAAGTAAGTGAACAAGAGGTCTTGAGCTTTGGTTTAGTCTCTCACCCTTATTGGTTTAAATTTAATCTTGATAATCATTCAATAACAGATGTATCAACCTTACTTGAAGTTGGCTACTCCCTCACGAATATATTAGATATTTACATTGTCGAGAATAACTTACTGGCTTTTCAGTATAATCTCGGAACAGATCGACCATTTGAAAATAAACCTTTTCCTAGCCGCGCATTTAGCGTGCCCGTTGAGATCCCAGCCGGGCGAACCATAACTGTCTATATAAAAGCAGAGAATAGTGGTTTTTTACAGCTACCAATGACCCTGTGGGAAATGAAGTGGTATTTCAGTGAACAACTGAATAATAAGCTTCTTACTGGCATTCTGACAGGCATTTTCCTTTTAATGTGCTGCTACAGCCTGTTTCTTTTCATTATGCTGAAAGAGGCACGATTCTTTTTCTACAGTGCGTTTTGCTTGTGTTTCGTGACGACGCTTTGGATATTAAAAGGGTATGCCAGTATTTTCTTCTTCTCCAGCCTAAACTATTGGCACGATAACTTATTGATTATGTCTGTCGGTTTATTGTGTTTAATTTTAAGTATGCTTGGCGAAGGCTTAAAACATTTCAAACGTAACCGCGCCATCAGCTTACTCAACAAGAGCCTATTTGGGGCGTGTATTGCTTTAATCATCTCGCCGCTGATAGTTAATTTTCAATTTGCTTTGTATTTCTTGGCGGTAGTGGTGTCGTTCATGGCGCTGAGTTCATTAATTGAAGCAGGCTATTACTGGATTAGAGGTAATAACTTAGCCCGATTATTCGCAACCTCTTGGTTGTTATTTATTGTCGGCATGGGCTTTTTACTACTGAACCGCTTTGCTGTTATTCCACGAAATGACTTTACTGAGCAATTTGTCGCTGGTTCGGCCTTTCTTGGTTTGATCTTTTTGGCTTTGGCCTTAGCCCATCGCACCTCTCAAGAGAAGCAACAAAAGAATGATGCCCAAGCACAAGCTGATATCAGTAATGCCCGTTACTTTGATATTTTCCAAAATGCGCCGGAAGGTTTATTTACCAGTACGCTCTCGGGCGAGGTCTTGTCAGCTAATGCTGCACTTTGCGCCAGTTTTGGTTATAAAAATTTTGACGATTTGCAAGCCAATTACGGCGGCGACATGTCGCGATTTTATCATCATGAGAACAGCCGCGATAATTTAATAACTGAGATGTTAGAAAAAGGCTTTGTTAATAATGTAGAGATTAAAGTAGTTCGTGTTGATGGCAGTATTTTTTGGGCGCTATTAAACCTACGTTTATCAAACTTCTATCATAATGAAGACCGCATTATTGATGGCTCAATTGTTGATATTACACAGCGCAAAAAGCAGGAATTACGCTTGCGTTACATGGCCCAGCATGACCAACTAACAGGCTTATATAATCGCCGAAAATTTGAAGAGTGTGTGACTCAAGTAATCACCGGAGAGCAGGAAGGCCACGGTAAAAACATCATTTTTTATTTAGATTTAGACCAGTTTAAAGTGGTAAATGATACTTGTGGCCACAGTGTTGGCGATAAATTACTGCAAAGTTTAACTCGTTTGTTAGTGGCTGAAATCCCTAAAGACCAAGTTCTTGCGCGTTTGGGTGGGGATGAGTTTGGTGTAATGTTAACTAATGCTTTTGTTAATGACGCCATTGAACTAGCAGAGCGACTTCGCTGCGTAGTACAAGATTATCGTTTTGTTTGGGGAGAGCAAGTATTTAGCTTGGGGATTAGTATTGGGATCGTTGCCATTGAAGCAAATATGAAATCGTTTGCCGAAGTTTTAAGTTTTGCCGATACGGCCTGTTATACCGCGAAAGAGCAGGGCCGTAATCGCATTTATTTCTACTCTGAAACCAATAGTATGGTAAGCCGATATCAACAAGAAATGGGGTGGGTGTCTAAATTAAATGATGCATTAGCTCACGATTTATTTGAGCTGGCCTTTCAAACCATTAAGCCATTAACAAAAACGGCTACAGGTGATCACTTTGAAGTATTACTTCGGCTACGCGATGAACAAGGTGATTTAATTGCCCCGAGCGAGTTTTTACCTGCGGCTGAGACGTACAATTTGATTGCTTCTATCGATAAGTGGGTGGTTGAGCATTTCTTTATTTGGATGAATAAGCATCCTGATGTTTATCAAGATATCGAGAAAGCCAGTATTAACTTATGTGGTCAATCCATGGCCGATCGTGACGTTAAAAACCACATCTTGCAGTGTTTTGAGAAATATAAAATCGCGCCAACGAAAATCTGTTTTGAAGTCACAGAAGGGCAAGCGATTCGCGACATCGATCGTACCTTATCTTTTATGGAAACCTTCCGTGAATTAGGTTGCAGCTTTGCACTGGATGATTTTGGTGTCGGCTTCTGTTCATACTCCTACCTCAAGCGCCTGCCCATTGATTATTTGAAAATTGATGGTTCATTTGTACGCGATATATTGGCTGACGAAACGGATTTTGCAATGGTTCGCTCCTTCTCAGAACTGGCCAAAGCTGTTGGCGTTAAGACCATTGCAGAATATGTTGAAAGTGGTTCGATTGAAGAAAAACTGAGTCTAATTGGGATTGATTATGTACAGGGGTTTGGTATCGCTAAACCACGCTTGTTGCAAGAGAAAACGTTGGCCAAAGCTCATTTAAAACTCAATGAGTAAAGCGGAAATGTTAAATCTTGTTGACCCTAAGGTTAAAAGGCTGACATTCTGATAGCAAGTACACTTAATCTATGTCCTTTCCCCGTAAGAAAGTCGATCATTACTAGCTATATCAAGCAGTTTTCAGTAGTATTTCCCCCTTTATAATCCATAAGCAGCTTAGGGTGACGAGGGACAAATGCAACACCTTGATGAACTGATAGCAACCGCGATAAAAGCGATTGAAACCGTAACTGATGCGGCAGAACTAGATCAGATCCGCGTAGAATATTTGGGTAAAAAGGGCATAATGACTGAGCAAATGAAATTGCTTGGCGCATTACCTAACGACCAAAAACCTGCAGCAGGCCAAGCCATTAATCAGGCAAAACAAGCTATTCAACAAGCCCTTAGTCAACGTAAAACTAGCATTGAGTTGGCAGCATTAAATGAAAAACTCGCTGCTGAAAAAATTGATGTTAGCTTACCTGGCCGTGCGAATTTACCTGGTAACATTCACCCGGTAACACGCACCATCGATCGCATTTGTGAGTTTTTTGGTGAGCTTGGCTTTGAAGTTAAAACAGGCCCAGAAGTTGAAGATGACTACCATAATTTTGATGCGCTAAACATTCCTGCGCACCATCCTGCTCGTGCAGATCATGATACATTTTACTTCAATCCGAAGTTGGTACTGCGCACGCAAACTTCTGGTGTACAAATCCGTACCATGGAAGTTGAAAAACCGCCTATCAGAATTATTTCACCAGGGCGCGTATATCGTAATGATTACGACCAAACTCACACGCCAATGTTTCATCAAGTAGAAGGTTTATTAGTCACAGAGAATGCAAGCTTTGCTGAATTGAAAGGCATTTTGCATGACTTTTTGCGTAACTTTTTTGAAGAAGACTTACAAGTGCGTTTCCGTCCTTCTTATTTCCCATTCACCGAACCGTCTGCTGAAGTTGACGTATTAGGTAAAAATGGTTGGTTAGAAATTCTAGGCTGCGGCATGGTACATCCGAATGTACTTAAATCTGTTGGCATCGATCCAGAAGTTTACTCTGGCTTTGCTTTTGGTATTGGGGTTGAGCGACTAACCATGTTGCGTTATGGCGTGAACGATTTACGTTCATTCTTTGAAAACGACCTACGTTTTTTGAAACAGTTTAAGTAACGGAAAAGGGAAAATCATGAAATTCAGTGAATCCTGGTTAAGAGAATGGGTAAACCCAGCCATCGATACTGACGCGCTATCTGAGCAAATTACCATGGCTGGTCTAGAAGTAGACGGTGTTGAGCCAGTGGCCAAATCGTTTACTAATGTGGTCGTTGGCCATGTGGTTGAATGTGGTAAACACCCAGAAGCAGATAAATTACAAGTGACCAAGATCGATGTGGGTGAAGCAGAACTTATCGACATTGTTTGTGGTGCTGCAAATTGTCGCCAGGGCCTTAAAGTGGCAGTGGCAAAAGTCGGCGCGGTATTACCGGGCGACTTTAAAATTAAAAAAGCGAAGTTGCGTGGCCAACCGTCAATGGGAATGCTTTGCTCACTTTCTGAGCTAGGCATGGCTGAGTCGTCGGACGGTATTCTTGAGCTGCCAAGTGATGCGCCGATTGGCACTTGTGTGCGTGAGTACCTAGCCTTAGAAGATGTCACAATTGATGTTGATCTAACACCTAACCGAGCTGACTGTTTAGGCATTAAAGGTCTTGCTCGTGAAGTCGGGGTGTTAAATAACCTAGATGTGACAGTGCCGAGTTGGCAAGAAGCTCCCGTCACCATTGAAGATAGTCGCGATGTTGAACTGGTCAATCCTGAAGCTTGTCCGCGTTACCTAGGACGTGTCATTAAAGGTATTAACCTCGCAGCAGAAACGCCATTGTGGATGGTTGAAAAGCTACGTCGTTGTGGCGTGCGCAGTATCGATCCAGTGGTTGATATTACGAACTTTGTGCTACTAGAATTTGGTCATCCGATGCATGCATTTGATCTGGCTAAGATTGAAGGCAGCGTTAAAGTACGTTTAGCAAACGAAGATGAGCCACTGACGCTACTTGATGGCAATGAAGTTAAGCTTAACAACGAAACTTTAGTCATTGCTAACAACAGTAAAGCCTTGGCAATGGCTGGTATATTTGGTGGCCTCGACTCAGGTGTAACCAACGAGACGACTGATATTTTCTTAGAGAGTGCATTCTTTGCCCCCTTAGCCATTACTGGGCGTGCTCGTCATTATGGTTTGCATACCGATGCATCGCACCGCTATGAGCGTGGGGTTGATCCTGAGTTACAGGCTCAAGCTATGTCACGAGCGACAGCGCTAATTGTTGACATTTGTGGTGGTCAAGTCGGCCCAGTAGTGGAAGCCGTGAGTGAAGCACATTTACCTAAACCAACTCAAATTACACTGCGCCGTGCCAAATTAGACAAGATCATCGGTATTCACATTAACGATCAAACTGTTACAGAAATTCTTGCTCGCTTAGGTTTTAGTGTAGAAGTTCAAGGTGCGGATTGGTCAGTGTCGACACCCACATATCGCTTTGATATGGCCATTGAAGAAGACTTAATAGAAGAAGTCGCGCGAGTATTTGGTTACAACAGTATTCCGAATAAGGCGCCAATCGGTGATTTGTCAATGGCGACACATCATGAAGCCAAGCTGCCATTAGCCCGCTTACGTGATACCTTAGTGGGTTTAGACTACCAAGAAGCGATTACTTATAGTTTTGTTGACCCTAGTCGCCAAGCGTTGCTGTTTCCTGAATCTGATCCATTAGTATTACCTAATCCTATTTCGACAGAAATGTCGGCGATGCGAGTGAGCTTATGGACAGGCTTATTAGATGCGGTGGCATATAACCAAAGTCGCCAACAAAATCGTGTTCGTTTATTCGAATCAGGCTTGCGCTTCATTAAAGACGAAACAGCTGAAAATGGTGTGCTGCAACAGCCAATGCTGGCAGGTGTGATCACGGGGAAAGCCCATGAGGAGCACTGGGACTTGCCTTCACGTCCGGCTGACTTTTTTGACCTAAAAGGTGACTTAGAGGCTGTACTTGAGCTGACAGTTGACCGAAATAGTTTCAGTTTTGAGCCTACTGAGCACAGTGCTCTCCACCCAGGACAAGCTGCAGCGATCTATCGTAGTGGTGTTTTGGTTGGTTATATTGGTGCCATTCACCCGCAATTTGAGAAAAAATTAGGTCTTAATGGTAGAACGATAGTTTTTGAACTAGAGTTAGATAAAGTTGTTAATCGTCAACTACCTGCGGCTAAGCCTGTTTCTAAGTATCCTGCGAACAGCCGAGATATCGCTTTAGTGGTAGAAGAAACAGTCGAATCGGGTAAAATTATAAAATTTATCCAAAAAATTGGCGGAAATCAGTTAGTTGGCGTAAACTTATTCGATGTATACCAGGGTAAGGGTATCGAGGAGGGCTTTAAGAGCCTAGCCATTAATTTGGTACTTCAAGATACTGCGCGTACTCTGGAAGAAAAAGAGATAGCCGACGCGGTTGAGTCAATCGTTGTTGCGGTTAAATCAGAGTTTAACGCTTCCTTGAGGGATTAATCTATGGCGCTAACAAAAGCCGAGATTGCAGAACGTCTTTTTACTGACGTAGGTCTAAGTAAACGCGGTTCAAAAGAGATGGTAGAATCATTCTTTGAAGAAATCCGTAAGTCACTTGAATCGGGCGAACAAGTTAAGATATCCGGTTTTGGTAATTTTGACCTTCGCGACAAAAATGAACGACCAGGGAGAAATCCAAAAACGGGTGAAGATATTCCTATATCGGCACGTCGTGTGGTAACTTTCAGACCTGGTCAAAAGTTAAAATCTCGAGTTGAAGATAGTCAGTCAGAGAATAAATAAACAAAACCGCCTTCGGGCTGTAATGCTTGGTTATTTGCTAAGTGTATAGCACTAGTCTAGATGATTGTGTGCATGTTTAGCTATAGAAAAAACCCATGTTTTAGTGATGTGGGTTTTTTTATGTCTTGATTTTGAGCTTTATGTCCATTTAATCTTGATTAATTAGTTATAGAGTGTTGTTTTTACTTATTAATATGCAAGGTGAGTTATGTTGCAAGTCCTGAAGCGCTTGATTATGTCACCACATCAAAAAGCTGTCTCTCTTAGGAATGAAATAGTTAGACAATATGCTCAAGAGGTTTGGTTTACAGGGTATTTTCATTTAGATAATGGATTGTATGAACCACAACCAAAAAATCCATATGACATTGAAATTAGTATGATTGGTGCAGGAGTTAGAACTGCACTTATTAAGCATTATCTTGTTTCTAATGATTATTATTCTAAGCTATTGAAACAAAGAAAAAAGCTTGTCTATGTTGATTCTTATGGTGATGAAATAAAAGATAAATGGGTAAAAGAGGTCGCAAATTTTGCAACTAAACGGAATGAGGTGATTTTAAGCTTTCTAAGAGAACATACTCCTAAAGTCCTATTAGAAGAACTCAAAAATACTAACAATATTGATGATTACTTCTTTCAAGGCGAATTTGTTAATGAACAGCTAAATGAAGTCATTTTTGATCTGATGTTGTTTGATGATCTAATGATGAACTTCGAATTTTCCACTAGCGATAGCATTGATGATTATATAACAACAATCGCCCTTACATTCCGTCAGTGTGGCTGGAAGGCCGCTATTTTACATGATAATCAACATAAAGCAGATATTCATGTTGAACGTAATGGGGTTGATTTTATTGTTCTGTGTAAATATCTGGACGAGCCCGTAAGTGAGAAAACAGTGCAAGAATCAATAGCAATGAAAAATATGAGTGATGTTTTTGGCGTAATTATCGTTACAAATATCGGTTATACTGATTCAGCTATCGAGCTGTCAGAAATGGCCTTGAATTTTGATACTCCAGTCGATGTATTTACGCTTCAAGATGAGCTGCTTAACGAATGGATATTGACCATGAATGAAACTCTTGATGGCGTAGGCTAATCACATATAGATTTACATGATTGTGTTACGCCCCTCGCTAGTCAACTTTATGAGGTATGCTTAAATATCCTCGTTAAAATAGAAAATATTTAAGCTATAGCAGCGGTATGAAATAGCGAGTGTAATCACTCATTTATTGTTGGCATTCCAATGCCGCTTGACCGTTGAAAGGCTGATGTTTAGGTGTTTAGCCGTTTTACTTTGGCTCATTTCATGGTCGTAACGACATTCTAAGACTCTGTTTTTTGTGTCAATTGCTTCTGGTCTACCTAGCTTTTTACCCTGAGCCTTCGCTCGCTCTAAACCTTCTTTTGTTCTTTCTTTAAGACGACCTTTCTCCATTTCAGCTACGGCTGATAGGATTGTCAGGTGTAGCTTACCCGCTGGACTAGTTAAGTCAGTATCTCCTAAATCAAGAGCTCGAACTTTTACTCCTTTGGCCGTTAAAGCATCCACTGTCTGTAATACGTCTATCGTGTCACGTCCTAACCTATCTAGCTTGAGGACGATTAAAGAATCACCAGACTCTAACTTGTAGTTTAGAAGTGTTTGAAACTCTGGCCTTTCTTTGGCTGGAACGCCACCACTGATTGTCTCACTTATCACTCTTGATTCTTGTATTAGATACCCTTGGGCTTTTAAGGCGAGGATCTGATTATCAGTTGTCTGTTCACTTGTTGATACTCTGCAGTATGCAAATTCTCTAGCCATAATTAACTCCTTCTTGTGGTGTCACTTAACGGTTTTTATTTTATGATACCACTCATAAAGTAATTTCCCTATTTTTATGACACCACATACTAAAGATATTGATTGGTGTCATAAAACCATCGTTAAATGACATCATTAAGTGTGCCATATACCACCCACTTACTAGGGAGTTATTTTAGGGTTTTCTGAGGTGTATATTTTTAACCTATTGAATTTATGCTCTTATTGTTTTTTGTATGGCGCTTTCAGTACACGCTGATCATCATGCTTCATGATGGCGCTTTGTTAAGCATTCTTCAGGGGTAAGGCGATATGGAATAAAGTTTGATGGCAATACCTAATGTTGATATTATCGTTTTTGTGAATAATTTATGTTGGTGAAAGATGAAGCGATGTATCGTTTTTGGTTTTGTTGCTGTATCGTTGCTTGGGTGTGAAAGACCTCAGGAAGAAGTGAAACGTGACTTTTATAAAGAGCTAGGTGTTAAACTTACATCATTTAAATCAGCTGAAATAGTAAATGATTTCGCCAAAGGAGTTTATGCACCTCCCTATAGCTTTACTGAAGTAACAGATTTTCATAACTATTGCTTAGATAATCTATGGACTCAAGAAACAGTTCAAAGGTTAACACCATTAGTGCAAGAAGAGATATATGCACTTGCAGGCCAAGCCAACGGCAGCTTAAGCGGTTGGCGCGATGAGATTAGCTCACCAGCCTTCAATCAGAATTTCACTGGTCATGCAATTACAGTTGCCTCTCTGTAGTGGTACAACTATTTTGGCCACCTGATTAGAGGTGATAAGATCACCGTAACTAAGCAGGTATCAATATGTCAA
>NZ_JAUOPX010000057.1:0-24397 GCF_030547455.1 Motilimonas sp. 1_MG-2023
TGTAGCTCAGCTGGATAGAGTACCTGGCTACGAACCAGGCGGTCGGAGGTTCGACTCCTTCCATGCGCGCCACTTTCCTCTTAGACTTCTCCACTATACATTTCCGTTCCCAAATAAGCTTTTTGTTCTGTTAATTTTTTGTTGCAATCTATTTGCCTGAATGTTGAGTTTTTGTGGTATTTATTCATTTTTATTCATTTTGAAAATATTTATAAATGCTAGTGTAACGGTCGACCAAAAATGATCGAATGTGAACATCCTGAAATGTTTACGCATTCAACTTATTAAACTGTTTTTTAGTTTTTTATTAGTGTTATATTTTTAATTGGTTGTAATTTTTAGTTGTACTTGCCTAATTTGAGATATTTAGATCTCACAGGGGTTTTATAATTAAGTAAAATAAGTAGACTTAGTGGCTTTTGAAAAATCGTACTTGTTGGCTTTTTCACCAACAAATGTTGTTTTTTTACAGATAGCTCAACCTCATTAGTTATCAATGTCTCAAAGATAGCTCGTCAAAGAATGTCTCCGCTAAGGAATCTGATGGCTAACTCAATATAATAAAAATATAAAAACGACTTATTAGTGAATATTTATTCATTGTGAGTTTGACTTTTTTAAGGTCTAGGTAATAATGCTTACGAATTATTATTTAGGCCCGAATGGACGTAATAAATTATGGATATTACTGAACTGTTATTAGAAGCAGGGAACTTGATGCTGGTCGGCATGATTTCAGTGTTTTTGTTTCTTGGCCTATTAGTTATTGTTGTTCAACAAATGGCTAAACTTTGTCCCGTTGAATCCGCGCCTGTAGCAGCAAAAAAGCCAACGGCACAACCTCAGCCAGCAACATTGAATCCAAAATTAATAGCAGCCATCACAAGTGCGGTACAACAGTACCGTGAAAATAAGTAACTTGGTTCTAAGAAAACTTTTTAAAGGAGCACAACGTCATGTCTAAGCCTCTCGCTATAACTGAAGTGGTATTGCGCGACGCACACCAGTCGCTGTTTGCGACGCGTATGCGGATCGAAGATATGCTACCGATTGCAGAGAAACTCGATAAAATGGGCTTTTGGTCTCTAGAGACTTGGGGCGGCGCAACATTTGACGCCTGTATCCGTTATTTGGGTGAAGATCCTTGGGAGCGCATTCGTAAGCTAAAACAAGCGATGCCTAACACTAAGCATCAAATGCTGTTACGTGGGCAAAACCTGTTAGGTTACCGCCACTATGCTGATGATGTTGTAGAAAAATTCGTTGAGCGAGCTCATACCAATGGTGTTGATGTGTTTCGTATCTTTGATGCGATGAATGATGTGCGCAACTTCCAAACTGCAGTAAAAGCTGCTGTTAATGTTGGCGCCCATGCACAAGGTACTATTTCTTACACAACTAGCCCAGTACACACAGTGGATACTTGGGTAGATATGGCGAAACGCTTACAAGACATGGGCGCTCACTCTATCTGTATTAAAGATATGGCTGGCCTGCTTAAGCCTTATGTTGCCGAGGAGTTGGTTACTCGCATTAAAGAAACTGTCGATCTACCGTTAGCCTTACACTGTCATGCTACGACCGGTTTAAGTATTGCGACTCAGCAAAAAGCCATTGATAGTGGTATTGATATTCTTGATACGGCTATTTCTTCAATGAGTATGACTTACGGTCATTCACCAACGGAAACCATTGTCTCTATTGTAGAAGGTACCGAGCGAGATACTGGCTTAGACCTACATGCTCTCGAAGATATTGCTTCTTACTTCCGTGAAGTACGCAAAAAATACGTGAAGTTTGAAGGTGCTCTGAAAGGTGTTGATTCACGTATTTTGATAGCTCAAGTGCCGGGTGGCATGCTAACAAACATGGAAAGTCAGCTTAAAGAGCAAGGCGCGGGCGATCGTTTAGATGAAGTATTAAAAGAAATTCCACGTGTACGTGAAGATCTTGGCTTTATTCCCCTTGTTACTCCTACATCGCAAATTGTTGGCACCCAAGCTGTGATTAACGTACTAATGGGTGAACGCTACAAAAACATCACTAAGGAAACCGCGGGTGTACTTAAGGGTGAGTACGGCGCTACGCCTGCTGCAGTTAATACCGAACTACAACAGCGTGTATTAGAAGGCGAGGAAGTCATTACTTGTCGCCCTGCTGATTTACTTGAGCCAGAGTTAGCAGCATTAACTGCTGAGTTCTTAGGCAAAGCAAAAGAGAAAGGTATTAAGGTTGCTGAAAACGAAGTGGATGATGCGCTTATTTACGCGTTATTCCCACAAGTAGGCCTTAAGTTTTTAGAGAATCGTAATAATCCTGACGCATTTGAGCCAGTGCCAAGTGCCGATGATATGAAGCCTGCGGCTGCGCCGCGTACTGAAGCTGAAACCTACGCGGTTAAAGTGGATGGTCAGGTATTTAATGTTGAAGTGGGCCCTGCGGGTAGTATTGAAACCATCACGCCAGTGGGTGGGGCACCAGTTGCTGTTGATTCAGCTGCTGCCGCGCCTGTTGCTGCAAATGGTCCAGCAGAAGATATTACCTCGCCATTATCAGGCACTATTTTTAAAGTGTTAGTGCAACAAGGTGAGCAAGTGAGTGAAGGTGACGTACTGTTGATTATGGAAGCGATGAAGATGGAAACTGAAATCAGAGCGGTTCGATCAGGTACGGTACAAGCGATTCATGTTCGTGAAGGCGATTCAGTTGCAGTTGGCGATGCCCTGCTAGCGCTGGCATAAGGAGTTCCAGTGGAAGGTTTATTAACCCTTTGGCACGATACCGGTATCTACCATTTCGAGTGGAAACAGCTCGTAATGATGGCGGTGGGTGCTTTATTACTTTACTTAGCGATAGTGCGTAAGTTTGAACCATTGTTATTATTGCCGATTGGCTTTGGCGCTATTTTAGCCAATATTCCCAATGCCGGTTTTACCGATGAAGGTGGCATACTTTACTACATCTACCATATTGGTATTGAAACGGGTGTATTCCCGTTACTTATCTTTATGGGTGTGGGCGCGATGACAGACTTTGGTGCGCTAATCGCTAACCCGAAAATGTTATTTTTGGGTGCGGCAGCGCAATTTGGTATTTTTGCTACCCTGTTTGGTGCGATTTTACTGAACGCTATCCCTGGTTTTGAGTTCTCCATGCAAGACGCTTCCGCTATCGCCATTATTGGTGGTGCGGATGGCCCAACGGCGATATTCCTCGCGTCCAAGCTTGCCCCTCACTTGTTAGGTGCGATTGCGGTAGCGGCATATTCTTACATGGCGCTAGTTCCTTTGATTCAACCGCCTATCATGCGTGCTTTAACCTCTGAGAAAGAGCGTGCTATTCAGATGGAGCAGTTACGCCCAGTAAGCAAGCGTGAGAAAATTTTATTTCCGCTATTGGTGCTGTTTGCTTGTATCTTGTTATTACCAGCAGCAACGCCGCTTGTGGGCATGTTCTGTTTAGGTAATCTGATGCGTGAATCTGGCGTTGTAGATCGTTTAAGCAATGCGGCGCAAAATGAAATTATTAATGCGGTAACTATTTTCCTCGGCTTGGCTGTTGGATCTAAGTTATCAGCCAAATATTTCTTAACCCTAGAAACATTAGGTATTTTGGTGCTTGGAGCGGTTGCTTTCTCTATTGGTACTGCTTCGGGTGTATTGATGGCGAAACTAATGAGCCGAATGTCGGGCGGTAAGATTAACCCATTATTAGGGGCTGCGGGTGTATCAGCGGTGCCAATGGCGGCGCGAGTGGTGAATAAAGTGGGCCTAGAAGCTAACCCACAAAACTTCTTACTGATGCATGCTATGGGCCCTAACGTGGCTGGCGTACTCGGTAGTGCTGTCGCCGCTGGTGTGTTACTGGCTTTGGTTGGTTGATCTTTGTTTAATCAGATAAGCATTTAATAAAAGGTGGCTTGGCCACCTTTTTTATTGCCCCCCGCTTAGTTCTCGTTGGTTAAGGCCGGTTTTTAGCTTGTTATTTATGTTCGTGTTAAATGAAGCATTAAAGTAAAAAAGCCTATTAAAAAGGCAGACAGGCCAGCTATCCAGTAAAAACCTTTCGCACCTTGCTTAATTGATAAACCATGGTAATGCAGAAAACCCAGCCAAAGTAATGAGATAACCAGGGGGATTAAAAACATTCTCGCCATTGTAGCGCTCCTTGGGTGCATAATTTGTCGTTGTTTAGCTTACGTTTGAGTTGCCACATCTGCTCTATTTATATCAAAAAACATTGCATTAGGGGTGATAGCATCGTCTGAGTTGGCAACCTTTGATCGGACTTTACGTTAAAAATCGATTCCTTCGCCTCGCTTAAGCTTAGATTAACGAACAAATTTGATAAACTGGCGCCACTTGTTCTTTTGGTTGATTAAAATGTTCGAAACTGTGCTAACGCACACAATGTCACTATGGGGTTTGTTTAGTCTGAGCTTTATCGCTGCGACCTTATTACCTGCAGGCTCTGAAGTATTACTCACTGCTATGATCTTGGCTGAACAATATTCAGTGTACAGTTTGATCGCAGTGGCAACTATAGGTAATACATTGGGTGGATTTCTCACTTACTATTTTGGTTGGTTAGCGCGCTGTTATCAAAAGAACTTAGAAATTAAGCAACAGAAAGTCATCATTTATATGCAACGTTATGGTATTTATTGTTTATTATTTAGCTGGTTACCTATTTTCGGTGATATTTTTTGTTTTGCGGCTGGCTGGTTGAAATTAAATCGCTACTGGTCAGGTTTATTACTATTGCTTGGTAAGCTGTTGCGTTACTCATTTATTGCTTTGATTGCTCAAGGTTTTATCTGAGCCAAAGTATGGCCGAAAACTTGTAATATGAAGTGACTGCCCCAATATACGGTAGCAAATATATTATTATGCGCATTTACCTGTTAGCGGTTTAGGTAAGTGTTTTCTGCAGCTTGCTGTAAGTGAATCAGAGTGACATGATGTGACTCTTCTATTTGTTTAGGCGCCAGCGACTATTACTCTTATGAATAAGACTGGTGTGACATAAACTAAGGCTTTATCTTGAATTCAAAATTTAATGAACAACTTGAGCTGTTAAAGGCTACTCCTGGTGCATTGACTGGGATCAATCGAGGCATAGAGCGGGAAAGTTTACGCGTTTCCAGTAATGGGCAGTTGGCGCAAACACCTCACCCTGAGTCATTAGGTAAAGCATTAACTCATTCGACCATCACCACTGATTTTGCTGAGAGCTTACTAGAATTTATTACGCCAGTATCCACTTCAACCTCGGTCTTATTTGAACAATTACAAGACATACATCATTACACGGTGAAAAACTTGGGCCAAGAGCAACTCTGGCCAATGAGCATGCCTTGTTACTGCGCAGATGAAGACCAAATAGAGCTCGCGCAATACGGCACCTCTAATATCGGTAAAATGAAAACCACTTACCGCGAGGGCTTAAAAAATCGTTACGGCAGTATGATGCAGATTATTTCCGGTGTGCATTACAACTTCTCTTTGCCGCAGCAGTTTTGGCAATTAAAGCAAGCGCCAGGAATGAGTGAGCAAGATAAAGCCTCAGCTGGCTATATGGCTTTAGTGCGTAATTTTTACCGTTTTGGCTGGGTTATTCCTTATTTGTTTGGTGCTTCACCAGCCCTTTGTAGTTCATTTTTACAAGGTAAAAAGAGCAGCTTACCATTTGAAGCTCTTGGCAAAGGAACGGTTTATCTACCTTATGCGACGTCTTTACGTTTGAGTGATTTGGGCTATACCAATAGCAGTCAAGCTGATTTGTGTGTGAGTTATAATGCGCTTGACTCTTATCTTCATTCGGTCGAAAAAGCCGTCAATGCACATTCGTTAGCTTTTGAAAAAATTGGCGTGAAAGAAAACGGTCAATATAAGCAGTTAAACGCTAATATGCTGCAAATCGAGAATGAACTTTACGCGCCGATCCGTCCTAAGCGTGTTACGTTTGCCAATGAAAAGCCGCGTCATGCACTGGCGGCGCGTGGTATAGAATACATTGAAGTGCGGTCACTGGATGTTAATCCCTTCTCTGCAGTGGGTATCACTCCTTTGCAGTCTTATTTCTTAGATGTTTTTCTCACTTGGTGCGCCCTTAAGCCGTCGGCTGAATTTGATCCATCGCGTTGTAATGAATATAAAGGTAACTTTACAAAGGTGGTTCTTGAGGGCCGAAAACCAGGCATTACTCTTGAAATTAGCCGTGAAGAATTAACCATACCTCAGTGGGGTGAAAAACTGATGCTTGAGTGGCGTGAAGTGGCGGCAATGCTTGATCGCGATAACAACACTCAATCATTTAGCGCCGCTTTAACCGAGTTGGCGCCAAGCTTTGCTGACCCTGAACTCACCTTGTCTGGGCAGCTATTGAAAGAACTAAAATCATTAGAAATAGATAATGGTGAATTTGCCATCAAATTATCGAATCAATACAAGCAAGAGCTAGCCTCAGGCTCTTATCAATATTGGAATGAAGATGACTTTACCCAGTTTAGAGTGGAGTCTACGGCTAAGCAGCAAGCAATAGAGTCAGCAGACAAAGTCGGGTTTGATGAGTTCCTTGAGCAATATTTCGCTAAGGCTTAAAAGCAGCAGATAAAAAAACAGGAGCCTTACGGCTCCTGAAAACAATGAAAAAAACAATTCTTGCACTAGTAAGGCAACAATAGGGGCAAAGAGTTCAATGGGAATACTAAAAAATACAAAATATTTTTTTCTGCTTGTTTGTGTGTCTTTATTGGCTGCATGTAGCTCGTCCCCACCACGTAATCCCGAAAATTTATGTGAAATATTCCAAGAAAAGCGTAATTGGTACACGGCTGCGAAAGATATGGAAGATAAATGGGGCACGCCTATTCATGTGCCAATGGCCATGATGTATCAAGAAAGTAGTTTTAAACACGATGCTGCGCCACCAATGGAATACTTTCTGTTTATCCCCATTGGAAGAGCCAGTAGTGCTTATGGCTACAGTCAGGCTAAAACCTTAACTTGGCAGGATTATACTCGTGAAACGGGCAATAGTTGGGCCAGTCGGGATGATTTTGCTGATGCCATTGATTTTATGGGGTGGTTTACCACCAAGACCCATAAAATTAATGGTGTGTTTAAGTGGGATGCTTACCGCCAATACCTTAACTATCATGAGGGATGGGGTGGCTATAAAAAAGGCAGTTATAACAAAAAACCGTGGTTAATTAAGGTGTCAAAGAAAGTGGACCAACGCGCGAAGCGCTATGCCCAGCAGTTAAAGCAGTGTCAAGGTGACCTAAATTCTGGCTGGTTTTGGCGTACTTTCTTTAGCTAAAACCCAATAATCAACTAGATCCTACTGGCGGCTTTGGTTAGAGTAGCGCGATAACTATGAAGGAGAAACAAGATGCCATTATTAGATAGCTTCACTGTGGACCATACCAAAATGAATGCGCCCGCAGTGCGTGTGGCTAAAACCATGAAAACACCAGGGCAAGATACGATTACCGTATTCGACCTGCGTTTTTGTGTACCAAATGAAGAACTACTATCAGAGAAAGGTATCCACACCTTAGAGCACTTATTTGCCGGTTTTATCCGTCAGCATCTAAACAGCGATACGGTAGAGATTATTGATGTCTCTCCTATGGGATGTCGTACTGGCTTCTACATGAGCCTCATTGGCGCGCCATCTGAGCAAACTGTTGCCGACAGCTGGTTGGCAGCAATGCAAGATGTGCTGCTTGTACAAAACCAAGATGAAATCCCTGAGCTTAATGAATATCAATGTGGCACGTTTGTGATGCACTCTCTAGATGAAGCAAAAGCGATTGCTAAAACAATTATCGAGCGTGGTATTGGCGTGAACCAAAATGATGAATTGGCGCTGCCGAAAGAATTGCTTGAAAAGCTGTAATAAGTAAATCCAGTTATTAAAAACGGGCTAATATTCTATTGGATATTAGCCCGTTTTTTTATTCATTCTCTTGGTATAAGTGAGGAATGATCCGTACCAACTTGACCATATTATTTTCAACTTCGACCACTTCAATGGGATAACCAAATAAACGTACACTGATATTGGGAGCAGGAATGTCTTCTAGGTACTCCAGAATTAAACCATTTAAGGTTTTTGGCCCATCGGTTGGGAATTGCCAGTTCATTTCCTTGTTTATATCACGAATACTGATACCTCCCTCAACCAAGAAGCTGCCATCTTCTTGTTGATGAATTTCTTCTGACACTTCAGGCGTGATGCTGGTGGTAAAATCTCCCACTATTTCTTCGAGCAAATCCTCTAGTGTGACTAAGCCTTGAATATCACCATATTCGTCTATTACTAAGCCAATACGCTGTTTTCTGCGCTGAAACTTGAGTAACTGAGTGTTCAAGGGGGTGCCTTCTGGAATGAAGTACAGCTCTTTTACACTGCGCAGTAGGGTGGTTTTATCGAGCTGTTCTTTAAGCATCATACGCAAGGTATCTTTGGCATGAATAAAGCCAACGGCATCATCGATATTGTCACGGTACAATAAAATTCGCGTGTGAGGTGACTGCGTTAGCTGGCGTAAAATCAGCTCCCAATCATCATTGATATCGATACCGGCAATGTCGCTGCGTGGGATCATGATATCCTCTACCGCAACTTGCTCTAAATCTAAGATACTTAGCAACATCTCTTGGTGGCGCTTAGGGATCATCGCGCCAGCTTCATGAACGATAGTGCGTAGCTCATCTGGGGATAAATGATCATCACCGCCATTGGCGCTGTCTATGCGCAGCAGCTTGAGTAAACCATTAGATAAAAAGTTAACAAACCACACCACAGGGGTGAAAATCTTCTGCAGTGGACGCAGTAATAATGAGCTTGGAAACGCTATTTTTTCGGGGTATAACGCCGCCAATGTTTTGGGGGTTACTTCTGCAAAAATCAATAAGGCTAAGGTCAAAGCGCCAGTGGCGATGGCGATACCTGCATCACCAAATAGTCGTTGGCCTATGATGGTGGCAATAGCAGAAGCTAAAATATTAACTAAATTGTTACCAATGAGAATTAAGCCGATTAATTTGTCAGGGCGTTGTAGTAACTTTTCGACCCGTATTGCACTTTTATTATTCTGTTTAACAAGGTGGCGCAGTCGGTAGCGATTTATCGCCATCATGCCGGTTTCAGAACTGGAAAAATACGCTGACATTAAGATCAACAGACCTAAAATGGCAAACAGTACTTCGGTCGATATGGTATCCAATGTGGATCCTCTTGGTAGTCAATAAATGGGTTAAAAATTGAGTAGCAGCTTAAGTTAAGATTATTTCTTTGACAAAACGGCTGCCAAAATAGGCTAAGGTAAGCACAAAGGCACCTATAACCGTGGCATAAATGACAGGTTTTCCGCGCCAGCCTTTAATATAATGACCCCATAGTAAAGTCACATATAAAAACCACGCAATAATAGAAAGTATCGCCTTATGAGCCTTTCCTTGGGCAAACATATCATCTAAAAAAATAAAACCAGTCGCGAGAGATAAGCTTAGCAAGATGGTGCCAATCAATATTAGTTGAAAAAGCTGCTTTTCTACTGTCATCAGTGGCGGCAGGGCTGGATGAAACAAGGGTTTACGTTTTTGTTTTAACTGGTAATCCAAATAACCGAGTTGAGTCGCAAATAAACCAGCGATCATCAAGGTCGAATAAGCTAATAAGGCAATGCTTATATGCACAACTATCTCTGGTCGGCTCTCAAGGTGAGTAATATAATTAGAGGGCAGTAAAGTAGCCGCGCCTAAATTGACCATGGCAAAACCGTAAGCAACAGGCAGTATCACCCAAACTCGGATACGAAGTGCGGCGCTGGATAATACTAAGCAAACGATCAAGCTGACCAGCGCGGCAACGTTGATTAAGGATAAGTTTTGCCCTGACGCAATAAAAATATCTTGGTATAGCCAAGCTCCTTGCAGCGCGATGGCGCTATAAGCACAGCCGAGTACTAAGAACTTGTTGGGGCCCTGATGGTGCAATAACCGACTTAAGCACGCGATAGTCGCGATTGCGTAAAGTGCTAAAGCAAAAATAGACATCACTTCCATTAACGTAATTTACCCTTTAATTTAAGCTGCCAGTATAACCTGTGGGCTCAGCTTGAGCCAACAAATCAAAGGATAATCCAGTTACTTAACGCCTATTGTGGCTAACATTTGTGAGGCAAAAGGGGTGATTGGTTAAAACTAAGGCACTTGATACTGTGTTGTATTAAGTTACTTAAGGGTATAATCCTTCTAATTTATTAGATAAGTTTGTTGAGAAAACCATGTTTGAGAATCTGACTGACAGACTGTCGCGCTCACTGAAAAATATCAGTGGTCGTGGCCGATTAACTGAAGACAATATTAAAGATACCTTACGTGAAGTAAGAATGGCCCTACTTGAAGCCGACGTGGCACTGCCCGTTGTGCGTGAATTTGTCGCTAAGGTTAAAGAAAGAGCGGTAGGTCAAGAAGTCACTAAAAGCTTAAGCCCTGGACAAGTATTTATTAAAATCGTGCAGTCTGAGCTTGAAGCTGCGATGGGTGACGCCAATGAAAAACTTGATTTAGCTGCTCAGCCCCCGGCCATTTTACTGATGGCGGGTTTACAAGGTGCCGGTAAAACCACTTCGGTGGCTAAATTAGCTAAATTCTTAAAAGAGCGTGAAAAAAAATCGGTACTGGTGGTTAGTGCTGACGTATACCGCCCAGCAGCAATCAAACAGTTGGAAACCTTAGCAAGCGAAGTGCAAGTTGAGTTTTTCCCAAGTGATATTTCGCAAAAGCCGATTGATATTGCTAACGCGGCAATTACTCATGCGAAAAAGCAGTTTATTGATGTGGTTATTGTGGATACAGCGGGTCGTTTACACGTTGATGAAAGCATGATGACCGAGATCATCGATCTGCATAAAGCGATTGATCCTGTCGAAACGCTCTTCGTAGTCGATGCTATGACGGGTCAAGATGCCGCGAACACTGCCCGAGCTTTTAATGAATCATTGCCATTAACTGGTGTGATTTTGACTAAGGCCGATGGTGATGCCCGTGGTGGTGCGGCACTTTCTATTCGTCAAATTACCGGTAAGCCGATTAAGTTTATGGGTATGGGCGAGAAAATTGATGCGTTAGAGCCCTTCTACCCCGATCGTATTGCCTCTCGAATCTTAGGCATGGGCGACGTACTGTCTTTAATCGAAGAGATCGAGCAAAAAGTTGATAAAGACAAAGCGGCGAAACTGGCTAAGAAAGTACAAAAAGGCAAAGGTTTTGATTTAGAAGACTTCCGCGAGCAGCTAGTGCAAATGAAAAGCATGGGCGGCATGATGGGCATGATGGATAAACTGCCGGGAATGGGGCAGCTTCCTGACGCGGTAAAAGACCAAGTGAACGATAAGCTAACGGTGCAAATGGAAGCCATCATTAATTCCATGACACCGGGAGAGCGTGCTCGCCCTGAAATCATCAAAGGTTCGCGTAAACGTCGTATTGCTGCAGGCTCGGGTACATCTATTCAAGAAGTAAACAAGTTGCTAAAACAGTTTACGCAGATGCAAAAAATGATGAAAAAAATGTCTGGTAAGGGCGGTATGCGTAAAATGATGGGGCGCATGCAAGGTATGATGCCGCCGGGCATGATGAAAGGCAAAGGTCCATTTTAATCCCTTAGCGCTATGAACGGCTGTTGCCATGACACAAAAAAAGGGAACCGAGTTCCCTTTTTTTGTGTCTGCCGCTTGACCTTACCTGTTAAATAGCCATTCAACAGGTAAGGAATCAGTTGCTTTTATAGAGAATAAGAGTACAATTTTGCGGCTTTCTACAAAGTGGGGGGTCTGAAACTTTTTCAGGCTCAGTAGTTTTTCAAAATATATGAGGACGATATGGTTACCATTCGTTTAGCTCGTGGCGGCGCAAAAAAGCGTCCATTTTATCAGGTTGTAGTAGCTGACAGCCGTAATGCAGCAACTGGTCGTTACATTGAGAAAGTAGGTTTCTTTAACCCTACTGCTCGCGGTAGCGAAGAGCCGCTTCGTTTAAACAACGAGCGTATTGAGCACTGGGTGTCTCAAGGCGCAACGCTTAGCGCACGTGTTGCTAAGCTGGTTAAAGACAGCCAAAAAGCTGCTTAATCAATTAGGTATAGGGGAAATTTAGTGAGTGAACAAGCAGACCAGATTGTTGTTGGTAAGTTTGGTGCCGTATACGGTATTAAGGGCTGGCTAAAAATACATTCCTATACTGACGACCCCGAAGGTGTCTTTGACTACAAGCCTTGGCATGTTGAATACCAAGGGCGACAAAAAGAAGTTCAAGTAACTGAATACCGTCGCCATAGTAAAACTTGGATTGCAAAAGTTGCAGGTTTTGACGTTAGAGAAGACGCTCAAGCCCTTGTTGGATTAGAGATCTTGGTTAGCGATGACCAACTTCCTGATCTTGATGATGGGGTTTATTGGCGTGATTTGATGGGATGTCAGGTAAAAACGACCCAAGGTTACGACCTAGGTGTAGTGGCTGACATGATGGAAACAGGCTCAAATGATGTGCTTGTTGTTAAATCCAACCCGACAGATGCCTTTGGCAAAAAAGAACGGTTAATTCCGTATCTTGAACAGCAGGTAATTATCCAAGTGGATATTGCCAACAAATTTATTGAAGTAGACTGGGATCCAGGATTCTAGGTTACTCCGAGGAGTCATTCTATGTGGTTAGGGGTCATTAGCCTCTTCCCGGACATGTTTCGGGCCATAACAGAACACGGAGTAACAGGTAGGGCTGTGAAGCAGCAACTGCTTGAATTCCAATGTTGGAATCCAAGGGATTTCACCACAGATAAACATAAAACTGTCGATGACAGACCTTATGGTGGTGGCCCTGGTATGTTGATGATGGTTGAGCCTTTGCGCCAAGCCATTCATGCAGCAAAAGCCGCAGCGGAGCAAGCAGGGATCGAGGCGAAGGTAATTTACCTTTCACCTCAAGGACGAAAACTAGAACAAAGTGGCGTTAAAGAGTTGGCACAAAATCAAGGTTTGATTTTAGTGGCAGGCCGCTACGAAGGGATAGATGAGCGTATAATCCAAACCGAAATCGATGAAGAGTGGTCGATAGGTGATTATGTGTTAACGGGCGGCGAATTGCCTGCCATGACCTTAATTGATGCTGTGGTACGTTTTGTACCGGGTGTTTTAGGTCATGCTGCATCAGCTGAGCAAGATTCATTTTCCGATGGATTATTGGATTGCCCACATTACACCCGTCCTGAGATGCTAGGAGATTTAGCGGTGCCACCGGTATTACTGAGTGGTAATCACGAAAAAATCCGACAATGGCGGCTAACGCAGTCATTAGGCCGTACCTGGGAACGAAGACCAGAACTTATTAACAACCTAGCTCTGACTGACGAACAAGCACGCTTGTTAGCTGAATACATCAGTGACTCTGAGTAACAGCAATCGTATCAGTTTATCTAGGCAGAGGTTTTTAAAATGAGCAACATCATTAAACAGCTCGAAGACGAGCAGTTAAAAAAAGATCTACCTACATTCGCACCTGGTGACACTGTAGTAGTTCAAGTTAAAGTTAAAGAAGGCGACAAAGAGCGTCTTCAGGCTTTTGAAGGTTTCGTATTAGCTAAGCGTAACCGCGGCTTACACTCTTCTTTCACTGTTCGTAAAATTTCTAACGGTGAAGGCGTTGAGCGTGTATTCCAAACTCATAGCCCAATTGTAGATAGCATTACAGTTAAACGTCGTGGTGATGTACGTCAAGCTAAGCTTTACTACATGCGCGGTCGTACTGGTAAAGCAGCTCGTATCAAAGAGAAGCTTGGTAAAAAGTAAGACTAAAAAAGGCTCGCATTGCGAGCCTTTTTTTCATTTGTTAATTGGTAATCTTTGCTTTATCAAGTTGCGCTTCAATGGATTTGTTGATGTCACACTTGTACACTAATCACTGAATTGTCCGTGCCGAATTCATTTCTTTTATAACCATCCGCTTGCACATCATTTTCAAACACTTCAGAGCCATCAGAATTGACGAATCTGTATTTGTATTCAAATTCAGCCTGATTGTCAGTAGGGATATCTATGGTTGCCTTAAACTTACCATTTTTGAACTTCTGCAATTCAAGGGGTTGCCATTGATTGAACTCAGCGAGTAAAAACACTTGTTCGGCTGCTGCTGCCGTTTCTTTTTCTATTTCAAATGTCACTTTGACTTGAGGCTTAGATTTTAGAAAGCGCTTCTTCACGGGCATGGATACCTCCTCAGGTATAACAATCACTAATAACAAAAATAACAATATCTTATCATAACGATTATTAACGGCATTAGTTAAGTAAATATTAAACTAAAAAGTAACTTTGTAAAATTTGTGACGTGAACTCCTTCTTTAAATAGAATCCACGTGGTCGTGTTTGGATCCGCTGCCCATTGTTTCCTATTGCTGACGTAAGTGCTTTACCATTGGCGGCTTTAGGTCGTAGTTGTAATACTTGGCCATGGCGAGCGGTGATCTGCTCTATATCACCAAGAGCAATGCGATCCATTAATTCTTCCCAATCTTGTTGCAATAACATCTCTTCTTGTTGACTGGGCTGCCAAAGCAAGGGGGAGCCGACGCGGCGCTGGCCAAGTGGTATTTCTCTACGTCCTTCCACTGGCATCCAAAGGACACAGCTAAGCTTATTTTTCACATTGCTATTGGCCCAACTCAAGCCTGCAATATTCAAAAGGGGAGCAACGCAAACAAATGTAGTTTCAAGTGGCTGCCCATGCTCGTTAATAGGAATTGTTTTGAGCTCAACCCCTAGTTCAGGGAAGTCTTGCTCAGGCTTCGAGCCAGCCAATGCACCTAAGTGATGCTCAATTAATTGGCCAACCCAGCCTTTATCGCGGCGTAAATCTTTTGGTAGTGGCCAACCTGCGCTGGCTGCTAATTGCGCTAAATTGAGCCCTGCTATTTGTTGGGCTCGTTGCATGAGTTGCTCAATAGATTGAGGAGAAGACGCCATAATAAAGTCGACAAATAAAAAGTATTATACCTTTTTGCGAGCCGAGCTGCATTTGCTGTTTTTTTGTTCGATCTTGCTTGCTAAGTTTTTATGCGCTGACTATTTTCTATCTCTATGATTTTGTTGTTTTTTTATGTTTTTTATTTGCTTGACTTATAGCAAGTAAACTATTTTTTGGCGTTTTACTGTAAATATAAGTTTGCGTACACAAGTTTATCCACAGAAACTCTGGATAACTTATAAAACCACGACTATTTTATTCACAATTTGACTGTTGCTGCCTTGTTGAATGAGATGTTGGACGAAAAAATGGCACATCATCGACTATTTATTTCAAAATTTTGTGAATAACTTAGTCGGTGGTCGAAATGTGTCCATTGGTTTTTATACACATAGAAGGGATTTATTATAACACTGTTTATAAAACCAGTTTTCTAGATTTTTACGTTTTTTGTTTTTTTATCTGTTTGTTTTTTAGTAATTTATTTTTTATTTGTCAGCGGCTAATACAAACCAAGATAAACTAAATAAACATAGTGCGAGACAAAATACCGAATTCTTAACAGACTTATGCACAGAATTAGTGAAGAAGTTGAAATGAATTTGTGGTGTGTTGACGGATTGGTGTGTATAAGTGAAGCTATGTATTGAAGTTATCCATAAAGTGTGAGCCGCTATACGTTTGGCACGGGTCAACGTGTATCTTGTTTGCTGCAATCGCGGGAATATGAAAGAATCTAAAGTATTAGAGATCAAGCCCAATAGGTGCATAAGTGATTGATGCCGATGGTTATCGTCCAAATGTAGGCATTATTATCTGTAACCCTAGTGGTCAGGTAATGTGGGCTAAGCGTTTTGGACAGCATTCTTGGCAGTTTCCGCAAGGTGGAGTCAATGAAGGTGAAAGTGCCGAACAAGCTATGTTTCGTGAGCTTTACGAAGAGGTAGGGCTGGAAAAACATGAAGTAAAAATCTTAGCTGTAAGTCGAAGTTGGCTAAGATATAAGTTACCAAAACGTTTAGTGAGATGGGATTCTAAACCTGTATGTATCGGACAAAAACAAAAATGGTTTTTATTGACGCTACAAGCAAAGGAATCCAAAGTTAATTTAAGTGCTTGTGGGCACCCTGAATTTGATGATTGGCGCTGGGTTAGTTATTGGTATCCGGTTCGTCAAGTTGTGTCATTTAAACGGGACGTGTATCGCCGAGTGATGAAAGAGTTTTGCCCGACAGCATTGCCTTTTAACCGTCCTGAAGCTGAGCCCAAAAAACGCAAAGAAAAACGCAAACGTTTTACTAAAAAATATCGAAAATCAGCCAAGTAATCGATGACTAATACCCCGTAGGAGGTGATGTGTTAACGCAACTTAGAGAGATAGTAGAGCATGTTAATTTAGCTGACTCTCTAGAGGATGCTATGGGGGTTTTGGTCAGCGAGATCCGTCAGGTGATGCAGGTTGATTGTTGCTCAGTATATCTAGCTCACGATTCTTTAAGTCACTTCACTCTTGCCGCAACAGATGGGTTAGCCGCAAGTGCGGTAGGTAATACTCACATTGATTTTAGTGAAGGGGTGGTGGGGTTGGTGGGGCAAAAAGAAGAGCCGCTCAATTTAGCCGATGTACAAATTCACCCTCGTTTTAAATACTTACCTGAAGTGCAAGAAGACGATTTTCGCGCCTTTTTAGGCGCGCCTATTATTCACCAGCGCAAAGTGCTGGGCGTTTTAGTTGTACAACAAAGATGCGCGCGTGAATATGACATAAATGAAGAGTCGTTTATTGTTACGCTCGCGGCACAGTTGGCCAATGTGATTGCTCACTCCCAAGCTAAAGGCATGTTTTCCTCCCCCAATCCCCAGAGAAAAACGATTCGCTCAATTAAAGGTATTGCTGGTAGTCCTGGTATAGCAATAGCGAAAGCCCAAGTCATCACGCCTCAAGTTACCCTTGATATGATAGAGATTGAACCATCTCAAGATATTGATGGTGAGTTAGTTCGCTTTACCTCTGCGGTGCAGCAGAGTATCGAAGAAATCAAGGGCATCGCATTTCGCCTTAAGGGACAATTACCTAAAGAAGCCTTAGCCATTTTTGATATTTACCAGCATATGCTCGCTGAAGTGAGTTTGTCTGGCGAAATCAAAGGCGAAATTCGCACTGGCCTAAAAGCCACCGCGGCGGTTAAGCAGGTAGCTGTTAGATACATTCAACAGTTTAAGGCAATGTCAGACCCCTATTTAAGAGAGCGAGCGACGGATACCAAGGATGTCTGTCAACGTTTAATTAATCATTTGATTGGCCTTGAGCCTGCCGCTTTGATAGCCGATGAGTTGATTTTAGTGGCTGAAGAGGTCACCGCAACTATGTTGGCGAATGTCCCGAAAGAAAAGCTAAAGGGCATCGTTTCGGTCAAAGGCTCTGCTAACTCACATGCTGCTATTTTAGCGCGCGCTTTGGGGATCCCGGCCTTAATGGGGATGTCAGTGCCGATTGAAAAGCTTAGCCACAATCTGCTTATTCTTGATGGCTACAGTGGCGAATTATATGTCTCGCCTGAGCAAGCGGTACAAAATGAATACGAAGGGTTGCTAGCGGAAGAAAAGCAGCTTGATAGTATTATGCTAGATTGTCTTGAAGCACCAGCAGTGACTCGAGATGGCATTAAAATTGAGATGTTGTTAAACGCGGGTTTAAGTGCTGACACCGAAATAGCCATAAATGAATTTGCTGATGGTGTGGGGTTGTATCGCACTGAAGTGCCTTTTATGCTCACTGAGAGCTTTCCCACCGAGCAAGAGCAAACCGAGCGCTACCGTGGCATTTTACACACTTATGCCGCAAAACCAGTCACCATGCGCACGCTGGATGTGGGCGGTGATAAGCAGTTACCTTATTTTCCTATTATTGAAGAAAACCCTTTTCTAGGTTGGCGTGGAATTCGTCTAACTCTCGATCATCCGGAAATATTTTTGGTGCAGATAAAGGCCATGCTTCGTGCCAGTATTGGCTTAAATAATTTACAAATTATGCTGCCCATGATCAGTGGGGTTAGCGAAGTTGACGATTCGATCCGCTTAATTAATCAAGCATGGAATGAAATTAAAGAACGAGCTGAGGCACAAGGTGAGATTTTAAGAAAACCAAAACTAGGCGTGATGTTAGAAGTACCCTCTGCCTTGTACATCTTGCCGCAACTGGCGAAACGAGTCGATTTCTGGTCGATAGGCAGTAACGATTTAACCCAATACCTACTGGCTGTTGATCGAAATAATCCTCGTGTCGCAAATATTTTTGATAGTTTTCACCCGGCAGTACTACAAGCTTTGCAGCATATTATTGCCCAAGCTAAACAACATAAGGTGCCAGTGAGTTTATGTGGTGAGTTGGCTGGCGATCCGTTAGGCGCAGTGATTTTAATGGCGATGGGATACACCAAGCTCAGTATGAATACTTACAATATTGCACGGATTAAATTTGTGATTCGCCATGTTTCAGTTAAAGAGTTGCAAGCTTTGTTAGGACAGGCATATGAGCTGGATTCCGGTAAAGAGGTGCGGGCTTTGTTTGCCCAATATCTCGAAGCCCAAGGTCTTGGGGGCTTAGTGCGAGCAGGGCGTTAAATTTTTTTCCTGCGCTAGCCGTGTGATTTTGTTATGACAATGGCGCTCTTCCCTTGTTATTACAGCTATTTGATAGCAAAATGCTGTTTTTATTATTCAAGGTTCACGCTCTTATGTCTGAAACGTTTTGGTCTTTCCCGCAAATAGACCCTATCATATTTAGTATTGGCCCGCTGGCTGTACGCTGGTATGGGGTGATGTATCTGGTTGGTTTTGCTTTTGCTATGTGGATGGCTAACCGTCGCGCCATGAAACCAGGATCGGGCTGGACTAAAGATGAGGTCAGTGACGTTTTATTTTACGGCTTTCTAGGCGTGATTTTAGGCGGCCGTATGGGCTATGTGCTGTTTTATCAAACTAGCCTATTTCTTGATAATCCGCTTTATCTCTTCAAAATTTGGGAGGGCGGGATGTCTTTCCATGGTGGTTTATTAGGTGTTATTGTGGCGATGTTTTGGTTTGCGAAAAAAACTAATCGCAAATTTTTTACCATTGCTGATTTTATTGCGCCGCTGATCCCTGTTGGACTTGGTGCCGGCCGTTTTGGTAATTTTATTAATGGTGAATTATGGGGGCGTGTCACAGATAGTCCTTGGGGCATGGTATTTCCAGGTGCAGGTGCGTTGCCACGACATCCGTCGCAGCTTTATGAGTTTGCTTTAGAAGGCGTGGTGTTATTTTTTATTTTGTACTTCTACTCGCGTAAACCGCGCCCTCTTGGCGCGATTTCTGGCTTGTTTTTACTTGGCTATGGCACGTTCCGTTTTATTATTGAATTTGCCCGTGAGCCAGACGAGCACTTAGGCTTGTTAACCGCAGGTTTAAGTATGGGGCAGTTGTTATCGCTACCCATGATGATAGCTGGGCTTATATTTATGATTTGGGCTTATAAGCAGCCGACTAAACCTGAATTGAAAACAAGTTAATTACTTTATTGATGTGAAGTATTGAGATATTTGAGGTAATAAAAGGGAGTATGGCGATACTCCCTTTTTTGTGGCTAGCTTATACCGAGAACGGGTACTTAATTGCTTCGTGATGTTGGTAATCTTCTACCGCAAAGTCATCAAGGGTAACCCAAGTTTCAAGATCTTCTAACGTTTTTATTTTAGGGTTAATGATTAACTTAGGCGCGGGCAATGGCTCGCGTTTAAGCTGTACATCACGCATTAATTCAAGCTGATCTTCATAAATATGGGCGTTTACAATTTTGTGGTAGGCCTGTCCGGCTTTTTTACCGGTAATTTGCGCCATGATTGCTAAGAAGAAGTACACTTGCACCATGTTGAAATTTAGCCCCAGCGGCACATCACAAGAGCGTTGTGTGCTATTTAGGTACAAGGTGTCACCTAGAAGTGAAAAGTGGTGGCTGTACATGCAGGGGCGCAAACAGCCCATATCAAATACACCGGGGTGATAGAAGGTGAATATCTCGCCGCGATTGTCGATACCATTGCTCAGATCATCCACTATTTGACGTAGTAAATCGACGCTACCACCATCGGGTTTAGGGAAATTGCGAGCCACTTTTCCGTAGATAAAGCCACAATCGTCGGGGCCTTTGCGATGGGGATTCGCCAGCCAATCAGGATTATCGTTGGCATTGGCATCCCACGTTTTGGTGCCAATTTTTCTAAAATCAGCTGCGTTATCGTAGCCTCGAATATAACCGAGTAATTCGGCAATGGCTGATTTCCAAAAACTCTTGCGAGTGGTGACCAGTGGAAACTCGCCTGTTGCGACATCATAAGTTAAATCGGCATTGATCACGGTTAAACAACGCTTACCCGTGCGTTTGTTATCAACCCAGACGCCGTCATCAACGATACGCTGGCATAACTCCAAATATTGTCTCATTTTATTTCAACTTCTTATATTTTGTAATAGCGTCATCCTAGCTGTTACAGGCAAAGATGCTTTTTGCAAAGCAATCAAGGATGGCCTGAGTGCTCTGCTGAGTAATGCTCTATTCAGCAAGAGGTGCTTGACTAGAGCGTCACTTTCTTAAAGATCAAGTCCCACACGCCATGACCTAAACGGTGGCCGCGGCTTTCAAATTTAGTCAGTGGACGCCAATCTGGGCGTGGCACGTAATCGTTGGTGTCAGACGTATTTTCAAAGCCCGGCGCTTCTGTTAGCTCAAGTAGCATGTGCTCGGCATAGTTTTCCCAATCGGTTGCCATATGAATGATACCACCCGCCACTAATTTTTGATGGATGCAGGCTAAAAATTCTGGCTGCACAATGCGGCGTTTATGATGGCGTGCTTTGTGCCAGGGATCAGGGAAATAAAGCTGAAAGGTGGACAATGAGTTGTCTGGGATCATATCCGCTAACACTTCAACCGCGTCGTGTTCAAATACCCGTAAGTTGTTAATACCTGCTTCCGCAGCATCGGCTAAACAAGCACCAACCCCCGGACCGTGTACTTCAATGCCAATATAATCGTAGTCTGGGTTGTTTTTTGCCATTTTTACTAATGACTTACCCATGCCAAAGCCGACTTCCAGTACGCGCGGTGCTTGGCGGCCAAACACTGCGTCTAAATCAAGTAGCTTCTTTTCATAGGTTAGGCCCATAGTGGGCAAGTATTGCTCTTTGGCATTGCTTTGGCGCTGGGTCATACGACCTTCACGTTTAACAAAACTGCGAATTCGACGCATTTGCTTAGGTTGTTCTTCAGGTTTGTTATCGTTATCGCTCATGGCAAATACCTTTAAATAGTCCACATTCGTTAAATTAGCTTAACGCACGCAAGGGGGATTTGGTTTAATTGCACGCATTATCCAAACTTCTCTTCGTTTAGCAAGCTTGGCAAGTATTACTGCTGGAGTCTCTTTACCAGCTTGTTTATGCTACCCACAAATGAAAAATAGAGAGCAGTTTTGTGGATAATGTCGCCTTTGCCAACCGTATATTAACTTGGTATGACCAACACGGACGTAAAACCCTACCTTGGCAGCTAGCTAAAACGCCGTATTCGGTTTGGGTTTCCGAAATTATGTTGCAGCAAACTCAAGTCGCTACTGTGATCCCTTATTATCAGAAATTTATGCAATCCTTTCCCGATGTGGTTGCCCTTGCTAATGCGCCGCAAGATGAAGTGCTGCATCATTGGAGTGGTTTAGGTTATTACGCTCGTGCACGTAATTTACATAAAGCGGCGCAGCAAATTCGCGATCAGTTTGGCGGTGAATTTCCGCGTGATTTTGATGATGTACTCGCCTTGCCGGGCATAGGTCGCTCCACCGCAGGTGCGGTGTTATCTCTTTCCCTTGACCAATACCATCCTATTTTAGATGGTAATGTGAAACGCACGTTAGCGCGCCATCAAGCCATTGAGGGCTGGCCTGGAAAAAAGCCGGTCGAAGCGATTTTATGGCAGCTAAGTGAGCTTTGCACCCCAAGAGAGGGGGTGGCTCAGTTTAATCAAGCCATGATGGACATGGGCGCAACCATTTGTACCCGCAGTAAGCCAAAGTGTGATGTTTGCCCTGTTGCCAGTGATTGTAAGGCGCTCGTTCTTGGTCAACCCACTGCGTTTCCTCACTCTAAGCCAAAGAAAACTCAGCCGATAAAGCGCGCGCGACTGATTATTGTCCGCGACGGCAATCAAGTATGGCTGGAGCAGCGCCCGCCAACGGGAATTTGGGGCTCGCTTTGGTGTTTTCCGCAAGCTGAAGACGAGCAGCAGCAGCAAGATATTTTGACGAGACTAGGGGCCGAGCGATACGAAACTCAGCTACTGCCTGAGTTTCGTCATACCTTTAGCCATTACCATTTTGATATTCAGCCGGTGCTGGTGGATGTTTCCTTATGGAATACGCGTCAGGTGATGGAAGCTGATGGCGCTCTCTGGTATAACTTGAACCAACCCCAAACTATTGGCTTGGCTGCGGCAACGCAAAAGTTGCTTGATAGTACGCCGTTACAACTTGTCTCAGATGTTAGAGGATAACCATGGCTAGAACCGTTTTATGTGCCCGTTTAAAAAAAGAATTACCCGGCTTAGATTTTCAATTAATCCCCGGTGAAGTAGGCAAACGTGTGTTTGATAATATTTCCAAGGAAGCGTGGTCAGAATGGCAAAAGAAACAAACCATGCTGATCAACGAGAAAAAACTGAGTTTAATGAATTTAGAAGATCGTAAATTTCTTGAAGCGGAAATGGTGAAATACCTATTTGAAGGCCAAGAAGTTGACATTGAAGGTTATACGCCACCTGCTCCATAGGCCAAAGCATTGAATAAAACCCTTCTATTCGTTCCCGCGCTGCTGTTAGCAGCGTGTGCGAGCAATCAACAAAAATCTGAGCAAAGCGATTTAGAGCAGTTTTTGGCGCAGCGCCAGGATTATTACCAGAAGAATCCACAAAGCGCTGACAAAGACGTAGAGGGCTTTGAGAGCCTAGTTAATCACTTTGCTGATCGCGTTTATGTTACTTGGGGGCAAAGTGACAGTATATTTGCCAGCAGCAAGCATTATGTAAAGTACACGGATAACTACCAAAGTCGCGCGCAAATAGATTTCGACAATGGTGTTATCACCATAGAAACCATTGCCAAAGACCAGCCTAATGAGCATTTGCACCAAGCGATAGTGGCTACTTTACTTACACCTGATGATCCCGCTTCGGTCGATATTTTTTCCGCCAAAGAAGTCGATGCAGTTGGCGGTAAGCCATTTTTGTATGGCCAAGTTGAAGATCATGAAGGGCAACCGATTCAATGGGGTTGGCGTGCTAATCGTTTTGCCGATTATTTGTTATCGACTCAAGTGGTGCGCGAATATCGACAAGTGGGAGAGGTGTGGTCGGTCAGCTTTGATTTAGTTCGAGATCACCAAGCACTTCGTGAATATAAATACGCGCAGTTAGTGAAAAAATACAGTCAGAAGTACGACATTGATGAGAGCTTAATTTATGCGGTAATGAAAACCGAAAGTAGCTTTAATCCTTATGCGGTATCCCATGCTAACGCTTATGGCTTGATGCAAGTGGTACCATCAACGGCGGGGCGTGATGTATTTGAGAAGATAAAATTGCGTGACGGCGAACCTTCAAGGCAGTATTTATTTGATCCGGAAAATAACATAGATATTGGCACCGCGTATTTACATATTTTAAAGACACGTTACTTAAAAGAGATCACAGATCCAGAATCGTTACGCTTTGCTATTATCTCTGCGTACAACGGCGGTGCGGGGAATGTGTTAAAAACGTTTCACTCTGACCGAAAACAAGCACCGAATGTAATTAATAGCCGTTCAAGTGCACAAGTCTATCAGTCTTTGACCAATGACCACCCATCAGCCGAGTCTAGACGCTATTTGTACAAAGTAAATAAAGCGCAAAAAGCATTTTATTCAGGTAGAAGTTAATTACCGTTAACTATGTTTATTGAGTTAAATGGCAAAAGCTGCTGCTTTTTGAATCGAACTGGTGAAAGCTTGTGCAAACAGTTCAACTTAGTATTAAAAATGAAAAAAACAGTTGACGGTTGGAAGCAAAATCTATTTAATACGGCTCCGTCGCCCAGATAGCTCAGTCGGTAGAGCAGGGGATTGAAAATCCCCGTGTCCGTGGTTCAATTCCGCGTCTGGGCACCATTTTTAACTTGGTGCTGTGTACAACATGTTATGTAAAACATAATATCAAGTTGTGCCGACTTAGCTCAGTAGGTAGAGCAACTGACTTGTAATCAGTAGGTCACCAGTTCGATTCCGGTAGTCGGCACCAT
>NZ_JAUOPX010000058.1:0-22630 GCF_030547455.1 Motilimonas sp. 1_MG-2023
GCTCGGCGAAGGATAGCGATTCCCTGAGCAAGCTCAGGTCCTACAGGTATTTCGGATGTAATGTTCGGTAGGAGACGTGCTTGCTCGGCGAAAGGTAGTGATTCCCTGAGCAAGCTCAGGTCCTACAGGTATTTCGGGTGTAATGTTCGTTAGGAGACGTGCTTGCTCGGCGAAGGATAGCGATTCACTGAGCAAGCTCAGCTGCTACAGGCGTTAATATTTGTACTTACTGTTCATATCTGCTAAATATCAACCCCATCAATAATATTGAAATGTAATAGGTTTTCCATGAAGGTGCTGGTAGTTGAAGATGAACAGGCCATTGCAGATAACATCGTTTATTCCCTTAAACTTGAGGGCTTTGCGCCGCAGCACTGCATGCTAGGCAACGACGCCTTGACCTTGTTAAAACAGCAACCTTTTGACTTAATGATTTTGGATGTTGGCTTACCAGATATTAATGGTTTTGAAGTGTGTAAGTTGGTGCGCCAATTCAGCGAACTGCCGATCATCTTTTTAACCGCTCGCGATCACGAAATTGATCGTGTAGTAGGCCTAGAGATTGGCGGCGATGATTATGTAACTAAACCCTTTAGTCCGCGTGAGCTGGTGGCAAGAGTGAAGGTGATTTTAAAGCGCGTTGGGCCAGCGCAGCCAGTGCCAGTAGCGCATAAACAAGAAGGCGTTTTACTATGCGATGAAGTTAAAAAACAATGGCGATATTACGGTGAGCCCCTTGATTTAACGCGCTATGAATATGGCCTATTGGCGACTTTGTTTAGTCAGCCGGAGCGGGTATTTAGCCGCGAGCAATTAATGGCCGAGGTTTGGCCTGATGCTTGTGGCAGTTTTGATCGGGCTGTTGATACTCATATTAAAGGGTTAAGAGCGAAGCTGAAGAAAGTTTCTGATAACGACCCGATAAAAACCCATCGTGGATTAGGTTACAGCCTAGTGCTGCCTGGCTCGTCAGCGGAACGTTAACCATGAAATTGCCCAAAATTAGTTTTCGCTTACGATTGTTTTTGTTTTTCTTTCTACTGATTGGCGTTGGCTTGTCGCTGCAATTAAACGTGCTGACCAGCGAATTAAAGCCTGGGCTGCGTCAAGCCACCGAAGAAAGCATGGTAGATGCGGCAAATTTGCTTGCTGAAATAGCCACGGCTGAATTTGTGCGCGGTGAGTTAGCAAATGGCGAATTTGATCGCGCCTTTAAAGCGTTTAAGCAACGTGAGCTGAATGCGCAAATTTGGACCAAAGCAAAAACAGAAAGCTTATTAAGGGTATACATTACCGATAGTCGGGGTGTGGTGGTGTATCACAGTGAAGGGCGCGATATAGGCACAAGCTATTATCGCTGGAACGATGTACAGCGTACCTTAAATGGCCAATACGGCGCGCGCAGCACCGAAGCGGTGAAAGGGGATCCGTTAACTTCTGAGATGTATGTGGCGGCGCCCATCTTGGTGGGCGAACAAGTGATTGGTGTGCTGACCTTGATCAAACCCAATCTCTCATTACAACCTTTTTTAGAGGTCTCGCGGGATAAAGTAGAGCGCTTTGGCATGGTGTTAATCTTACTGGCGGTGTTGTTGGGCTTAGCCGTGAGTTATTGGTTAACGGGATCAATAAGAAAGTTACGCGACTACGCTGTGGCGGTGAGCCAAGGCAAAGAGGCGGTCGCGGTGCCGCAATTTTCCGATATTGAGCTTGAGCACTTGGCTCAGGCGATGGCGCACATGCGGGTGCAATTAGAAGGCAAAAATTACGTTGAACAATACATTCATAGTTTAACCCATGAAATGAAAAGCCCTGTTGCCGCCATCAAAGGGGCTGCTGAGTTGTTAGAGCAGGGATTACCACCGGCTGATCAAGCACATTTCATTGGTAATATTAAAAATGAAAGTGTGCGCGTTGAAATATTGATTAACCAGCTATTGGCTTTGGCTGCGCTTGAAAACCAGCAGGGGTTGAATAACATCGTTGCTGTTGACTTAGGGCAATTGGCACTAGCTGTGGTTGAACGTTTAGACCTATCACTGAAGGAAAAACAGTTAACGGTTAATATTCAAGGTACAGGCAGTGTAGAAGGTGATGCCTTTTTGTTAGGCCAAGCCATTGAGAATCTCATGACCAATGCCATTGATTTTAGTCCTGTTGGGGCTGAGATCAGTTTGACCATCGGCGCTAAAAGCGATCACATTTTTTTAAAAGTGGCCGATCAAGGCCCAGGTTTACCAGATTATGCGTTGGCGCGGGTGTTTGAGCGTTTTTATTCTTTACCGCGTCCGCATACAGGGAAGAAGAGCTCGGGCTTGGGCTTAAGCTTTGTTCAGCAAATATGTTATTTACATCAAGCCAAATGCAGTTTAAAAAATGGTGAACAAGGCGCAATCGCGCAGCTAACGTTGCCGTTCACTCAGCCAAAATAGAAGTGAATGGCTTGACAATTCACACATAAAACACACAAAAGCCACATCGTTAACACAAATGTCTTGGTTACTCTTTTGCTATATCAAAAGGGAGAGCCAATATGAAATCGATGTTAGGTAAAAAAATCATTTTCTTAGTTTTTAGCGGGTTACTCGCCGCTTTTGCGTTAACCGTGATTGAAGAATTAATTCAAGAGCGATTGCACTATCAAGATCAAGCTAAGCGCAGTGTTGCCCACGCATGGAGTGGTGAGCAGCAGGTATTTGGGCCTATGCTGGTGGTGCCGCATCATTACCGAGAAGTAAAATCGGTTTGGGACGGCAAGCTTGAAAAGTATATTAATCGCACGGTTGAGCACCGCAGCGTGCTGTACATTATTCCAGAGCATCTTAAGTTAGACTCACAAATGACCACGCAGCAGCGGGCCAGGGGCATATTCTCATTTCCGGTGTTTACCAGTCAAATGACGTTAGCAGGTGAGTTTGATTTAACCGAATATAACCGTCTTAAAAATATGCCAAATGTATTTAACATTGAAACGCCGTATTTGGCCGTTACTTTATCGGATATGCGCGGCATCAATAACAAGCCCATTTTGAATTGGCAAAGTAGTCAGCGTAACTTTGCCGCAGGCAGTAATTTGAGCTTTAGCCCACAAGGCGTGCACGCACCGTTAGAAAACCTAACTGGCACCCGCGCTAAGTTTGATTTTGAATTAAACTTGCGCGGCATGGATACATTGTGGTTTACGCCCATTGCCAAAGACACCAAAGTGGATTTAGCCGCTTCGTGGCCCCATCCCAATTTTGTTGGCCAGTTTTTACCGACTGAGCGTGAAATCAGTCAACAGCAGTTTCAAGCTAAATGGCAAGTATCGGAATTTAGCAGCAATATCACGCAGGATGTGACGCGTTGCCAAACTGGGGATTGTTCAGGCTTGATGAGCAATCGTTTTGGCGTGAGTTTAAATACGCCAGTAGATATTTATCGTCAATCTATTCGCAGCGCTAAATACGGTTTGTTGTTTGTAGGATTAACCTTTATTAGCTTCTTTGTGTTTGAAGTGCTTAAGCGTTTGCAAATTCACCCGGTGCAATACACCTTAGTGGCGCTGGCGTTATCGGTATTTTATTTATTGTTAATTGCATTGTCTGAACACCTTGGCTTTTTAATGGCTTATGCTCTTGCCACCAGCGCTTGTGTGTTGTTGCTGACCTTTTACGTCGCTTCAATACTGCGTAATGTGAAATGGGGGCTCGGATTTGGCGGCTTTATCGCCCTGTTATATGTGCTGCTTTATGTGATTTTAAGCTCTGAAGACCACGCGTTATTACTTGGCGCGGGATTAGTGTTTGCCGCCCTTGTTTTAGTCATGGCTGCCACCCGTCATTTAGATTGGTATCAAGTAAGTAATTGGGCCAGCGAAAAAGCCAAAGCGCAGCTGTATCGCGCCAAGCAAGAAGAGCAATGGGCAGATGACCTGTTAGATGAGCCTGAAGCCCCAATCAGCCAGTCGAAAGACTAGCCACTGAGGGGGCTTTTTCGCAGCATGATTGCTGCTCCTACCGGGTGCGGCTCACCGGGTAGGAGCAGAATTTATTCTGCGAATAAAGCACGTGCCAGGTGAGGGATGAACTACCTGTTTCACTTTGATCAAATCCACCTCACAAAAATGTACGTTAACCAAGAAAAAATAACCCTCTCTAACTGATTATTTGTTTTACTGGCGCAATACCAATATTAAATAGTTAAAAGTCTCGCTATGTTACATGTCAATATTTCTGTTCTAGTGTTTGGTCACGAGCCCAACTATATTCCGATCCCCGATGTTTCGTTGCAATTAACCCAAACCGGCATTAGTGCCAGTGAGTTAATTCGCTTAACGGTGGTTAAGCAAATAAGCGCCATGACGGCCGCGAAAAATCAGCCTGAATCGATTGCACAGAGCGTGCAGCACCAATACTTGCACCCTGATGACGTCGAGCAAATGCAAGCCGAAGGCAAAATTGCTTTAGCTAAGCCCCTTACCACGTCAACACCTGTCATCAATGTTGAACAAGAAGCGGCGAAAGCCATCACGGCATTTCGTAATAAACGCTTCAAAATCTTTATCGACGGTGAAGAAGTCCAAGACGTAGATCAACTTTGTCAGCTACACAATGATTCAAACATTAAATTTTTACGCTTGATCCCGCTGGTTGGCGGCTAACTAGGAGAGATACAATGGAAAATTGGCGCCCAGCACACCAGCAGGTGTTTAATGCCGTTAGCGAACTTTTGACTGACGTAAACAATATTCGAGACCTGAAAGATGATTTTTCAGGCCTATTTGAAGGCAGGAATAACAAGCCAGAGTCGCAGTGCGAAATTGAACAGTATGTTACTCAACTAATGGAAAAATTAGGTGATAATGCATCAAGTCAATTAGCTGAATATTTATTGCACCCGGCGGAGCATTATATTGAAAGCAACTGGAAAAATATGGACGGCTTTATTGCTGATATTGCCAGCTTGCTTGCCGTGTATTATTTTGCGGAACATCCAGATGAGAGCCTAACCCAAGGGATGATTAAACGTTTATTTTGGATCTTAGAGGCTTACTCTGAGGGCACTGAAATAGCACCAAATACATACTTAAGTGAGGAGGATATTTTACAGCGTTACTGTTTTCCCAACAGTTATGACTGTGTACGCTTTCTACTATTGATGCAAGAAACCCCTGCGATTAATCAAGCATTAAAAGTAGCTTTTTCAGGGCAGCATAACCGAATAATTGCACGTAAAGAAAGTGATTATGCTTATGAAAGACGTAACCGCAGCAATCACAATTTGTTGGGTTCACTTTATAGCGAGTTTGCAGATGTGTGCCAGCGTTTACACAGCAATAACCAGTTTGATTATGATTGGTTTAAACAGGCGGTATTAGTTCACCCCGAGTTAGTGCGCAGCTATTGGCTTGAGCCTGATATTGATGAAGTTAAAGCAGATAGTGCGTTCTCCAGCGAATTTATCAAAGCCTATTCCACGTATTTAAAGCAGCTGGTGGAAGAATTAGATCCTATTGAAAATGGTTATGCGCTATCGAGTATTTTTGATTATTCACAAACGGCGGGTATTTCATGGTTGAAAAAAGGGTTGGGGCTAATTGAGCAGTACGGCATTAAGGCAAAAGCCCTAAAAGATGTCTATGAGCATGATGTATCGAAAGCGGCTTACTATTTAATCCGTTGCCCTGGTTTGCGTAAAGATGAAACTCAAGCGCAATTAATTGCCATGTTAGATGAGTTTAAAGAAGCCACCTTATTAACAGCGCTACCTTATGCAGGCTTTGCCCGTGATGCCATTTTGATTGCGCTAGGTTGGCAGTCTCTTTTACCCGTGCAAAAAATGCTATTTCATTGGGGCAAAGGAAATCCCGCAACGTTAGATAGTTGCAGAGACGTTTGTAATTCAACCAGCACAAATTCTGGCGTGATAGATAGAAGTGCCGCCAGTGAGGTGTTGGCGGCCGCCGACGATAAGGCATTAAAAAAATATATTAAAGCGATGAACGCATCGAGTATCGATCTGAAGAATTATCTGGTGCTATTAACCGCTGTTAAAGGTTGGGACAAGGATAAACTTGAGAAGAAGTTGGTACGCCATCACCAAATAGGCATTAAAGCCTATGGCTTGTATGCCGTTGAGGATGAAGCTGAATTAAAAGCGCGTTATCTTAAATTTAAACAAATGCACAAAGAAGCGACGCAATATGGCGCGGAGCGTCAAGCGAATACTCAAGCTGCAGTGAAAGCGGGCTTGAAAAATTTAGCGCAGTCGGCCGGATACAGCGATGAAATTCGCATGGAATGGGCATTAGAAGCGGACATTGCTGATGACATGGTGGCGTTTAACCAAGAGCATGAAGCAGAAGATTGGACTGTCAGCTTAGTGATGGCAGGACTCAAAGCTAAGATTGTGGTGAAAAAAGCCGGCAAGGCCCTAAAGTCAGTACCGCCAAAAGTGCGTAAAACGCAGATTTATCAGGCCATGCGTGCCGCGCAAGATAACGTGCGAAGCCAAGCCAGCCGATTTAAAAATACCTTAGAAGAAATGATGTGTCAGCGCGATACCATCAGCGCCGATGAGCTAGCAACCTTAAGTCGCTTGCCTGTGGTGAAAGGCATGTTAAGCCAGTTGATTTTAAAATCGGGTACCGGTTTTGGTTTTTTCAATGGCACTACGGATACATTAACGGGTTTATCGGGGGAAGCGGTGACCATTGTTGATGAGCCGGTGATTGCCCATGTGTATGATTTATTAAAAGCGAATATTTTACCGCAAAGCCAACAGGCCGTGGTTTCACAGCGATTAGTTCAACCTTTTAAGCAAGCGTTTCGTGAGCTCTACGTGGTGACGCCCGCTGAAATTGAAGCCAAACATGACTCGATGCGTTTTGCCGGCCATGTGGTTGATGGCGCGATTGCTAGTCGCTTATTCCAAGGTAGAAACTGGACTCAATATGGTGGTGATTGGGTCGAGGTTTTTAAACGTTTTCCGAAACAGCAATGTTATGCCCAAGTGGAATTTCCCGAATCACGACACTATTTGGCTGAAGATGACGGCCCGATGGATGTGATTTACTTTAAACGCGGCAATGACAAGCTGTTACTTGAAGATGTTGAGCCGGTCGTGTTCTCTGAAGTGATGCGAGATATTGATCTTGTTGCATCGGTTGCGCAGCTGGACGATGAGTATGGCCGTTGGTCTACAGAAAGTGCGCAGCGCCGCGGCGAGTTAGTATTAAACCTGATCCAAGATTTAGGCTTGAAACAAGTTCGTTGTGAAGACAACTATGCCTATATTGACGGTAAGCTAGCTCAATATCGAGTGCACCTTGGTACGGGGGTGATCCATATTCAACCAGGCAACTACTTATGTATCGTGCCAGAAGGACAAGCGAGTGAGGATTTATATCTGCCGTTTGCCGATGTCGATAAACGCATGGCAGAAATTATCAGTAAGATATTTTTACTGATCAGCGATGACCAGATCAAAGATGAAACCATTCTAAGTCAAATTAATCAATGCGCCGCGCAAAGCGCGTAAGTAAGGAGAGCAAAATGGCAGAGTTACATTCAAATTTATATTTTAAACACCCAGAGCCAGAGCAACATAAAAAGTTGGTGGCTTTGTTCACCTTACATGATCTTAATTCTGGTCAAAATCAAGATGATATTGACCAGCAATTTATACACTTAGCGGCTGACATTAACCCAGAAAAGGCCGCCGAGTTAGCAACTGATCTGCTCAATTACGTAACGAATGAGCTTTACAGTGAGTTTGGCTCAGAGAGCGTTGGGGAAATTGCGGGCTATTTTACCTCCCATTGGCTCGGTGGTTCATCGGGCGATGAAATTCAACATGCGCTGGTTAGCTTTTTACATCATCTTTGCCCAGAGATACATGTGCTGTCTTGGGGCTGTGGCGATGATGACCCTTGGGAATTTTGGTTCTTTGTTCATGATGGCCAAGTAATGCGGTTTGATGACTACCCATTTGAAGGGGAGGACACTATTTTATTGGGCACTATCTATCGGCGTTGGCACCAAGGCTTACCCAAGCAAATTCGTGAAGGTTTTTTGTACGACGCTGACTATGCCGATGAGGTTGAGCATGACGAATACCAAATGGTGTCGGAGATGCGCTACCAAGAATGGTTGTCGGAATTAGGTCAAGACGATGAGTACGACGAAGATGCGCCTTATGAAGAAGCTGAAATTGAGCAAGTTGGCCCTGAATTAGACGATGTTGCTTTAGAGGGCTTACGTGCCATTTGCGCGGGCTTGTCGCAAGGAGCCAGTATTGAAGAGACTTTGCTGGTGCTGAGCAAAGCCAGCCAATGTTTAGTGGAATTAGAAAGCCAATATCAGTCGGGTTATGAAATGGCACCTGAGAATCCACAAGATTTCTTAGAATTTTATCCGCAATATAGCGATGCCATTGCGATGGAGCCATTAAACACTCACTTAGCAACTTACTTAAAACAAGTTGTCTCAAAGTTAGCGGAAGGTAACTTACTCGGTACTTTGATTTTGCAACATGATGAAGTGTTAGATTTTATTTGCGTATTGGGGCCTGTGTTAGAAGAAGGCGCGGAGCTGCTAGAAGGAGCCATTGAAAGTTATGATGATTTTCTGGTTTGGAAAGATTTTTTGGTATTGATGATGGAAGCAGAGTAAGTTAATTACCACGGTTAAATTTTGTAGCATAAATGCCTTTCCTACTGTGCCTAACGCGTGCCGTAGGAGGAAAATTTATTCTGTGAATAATCACTAGTTTTCGCGGTATAAATACCGCTCCTACTGGGCCCGATACGTGGCGTAGGAGCAGAATTTATTCTGCGAATAATCACTAGTTTTCGCGGTGTAAATACCGTTCCTACTGGGCCTGATGCGTGGTGTAGGAGCAGAATTTATTCTGCGAATAATCACTAGTTTTCGCGATATAAATACCGTTCCTACAGGGCCTGATACGTGGCGTAGGAGCAGAATTTATTCTGCGAATAATCGCTAGATTTCGCGGTATAAATACCGTTCCTACAGGGCCTGATACGTGGCGTAGGAGCAGAATTTATTCTGCGAATAATTACTAGTTTTCGCGGTGTAAATACCGTTCCTAAAGGGCCTGATGCGTGGCGTAGGAGCAGAATTTATTCTGCGAATAATCACTAGTTTTCGCGGTGTAAATACCGTTCCTACTGGGCCTGATGCGTGGCGTAGGAGCAGAATTTATTCTGCGAATAATCATTAGTTTTCGCGGTATAAATACCGTTCCTACAGGGCCTGATGCGTGGCGCAGTAGGAGAATTTATTCTGCGAGCAAAGCGTATGCAATATTGCAATATTGCAGTATTTCTGCTGCTCCCGCCGAGTTCGAACTAACAGCTGTAAAATTTTCCCTGAGCGTATTGTGTGCTGCATCCCTTGCGTGTAAAGGCTTTCGATAGAAGTCGTTGGGTTTTGCATTCCGGTTATGCCTTGATAAGCAATGAACACTAACGAAAACAAGGTAATTATTACACTGATTTTTAAGACGAGCATTAACTGTCTAAAGCCATGGCAAGCCACCCTTGTTGGTTTGTTCGCGAGAGTGCAGTGGCTTAATGGTGCCTGTGGGATAAGGTTGCATCTTCAAGATCCTTAAAATTTCGCATAATGTTCCTTTTATTCTAGGCTTTGCAAAGGTGGTGCAATGGCTGACTATCAATGTAGTTTTGTTTTAATTGATTTATATCAAGAGGTTCGTGCGATGAAGTTTTTTAGTTATTGTTATTTATGCTAATTATTTTTACCTCGTTGCTCAGCTTCGCTATGATGCAAACCTGTTTAGGTTAATTTGATCTAACCCCTTGTCTCGTTTTTTGTGTTAATGAGGCGTGATTGATCCAATATTTTTACTCTACATATTTGTAAGGCGGCTATATGCGTTTCCTTTATCAACTATTTTTAGGCTTCATTTTATGTGTTGTTAGCGTGTTTAGTATTGCGACCGAGGTTGATTACGTCGGGCCTTACACGCACTTAGGTAAACCTGCGATTATCATGGAATTTAATGATGGGGTGGCACCGGATGTAAAAGACATTAAGGTCACTTTAGGCAATTCAGATCAGGTGGTGTCTATTAATTGGTTTTTGAACCAAGCTGAAAACGCTTTCATCACCACGGATGTTGAAATTGGCCAACGCTATAATGTGCAAGTGGCTAATGGTGAGCAAACATTTAATCAACAAGTAGAGATTGCTGAAATTCAGCCTGCAGTGAAACTACTGGGCCGAGGTCCATTTGTGATGGCGTCGGGCTCGCGCACCTTACCGATTTCGGCGGTTAATTTATCCAGTGTATCGGTTGAGATATTGCGCCTTAACAATCAAGCCGACCTATTAAGTCAGTTTTATTATCCCGAGCAAGCGTCCGGCTGGCGCGTTGATCAATTAAGTAAGTATTTTACTACGGTGACCACGCTGCAATTTGACCTGCCAACATCGGCGAAAAATGAAGCCGTACAAGCCAATATTCGAATTCCAGATGAAGTAACTAACGGGTGGTATTTAGTTGCAATAAAGGGCGGCGGCCAGTTTTCAAGTGACAACATGACCGTTGCGCAACTGTTATTAACAGACATAGGGTTACAGGCCAAGGTGTATCCTGAACAGCTAAATGTGAATGCGGTGTGGCTAAAAAATGATGCGCCGTTGCCAAAAGCCAAGGTGTGGGTGCTAACCGAAGGAGGCAAGAAAACGTTACTGGGGCAACTGAATAATGGCGCGGCCAGCTTGGCTTACAAAGCACACACAGGCGACGTGTTATTAGTGGAATCGGAGCAGGGCTTGGCTTACTTGCCGCTGCGAGAAGTGCCGTTAGATCTTTCTGATTTTAGTGTCGATGGTCGAGATTATCAGGCGGTAGAAGCGTTTACTTATTCTAATCGAGACTTGTTTAAGCCGGGTGAATCTTTACCTCTTAATATTGTATTGCGTGATGCTGACGGCGCGGCGATTAAACAAAACAGTGTTTATGTTGAGCTGGTTAAACCCGATGGCAAAGTGGTCATTGGCCAGCAGCTAACAGAGCAAGGCCGAGGCTTTTTTCAGCAGTGGTTTGATATACCAAAAGATGCGCCGTTGGGCCGCTGGTCATTGATGGTAAAAGCAAATAAAGCTGCCAGTAAAGCATTGTCGGTGTTTTCGTTCAATGTGAGTGAATTTGTGCCTGAGCGCATGGACTTAACCTTTGCCTTAGCGGGTCAGGGCAGCGCTAAAAAACCTTTGTTAATTGGCCAAGAGCGTGTAGATGTGACCGCCAATGGCCGCTATTTATTTGGCGCGCCAGCGGCGGGCAATGAGCTAAAGCTAAACGTTACTTATCAAAGTGTGAATGAGCTGGTGGGGCCTTATCAAGACTATTTTGTCGGTACGCCTTTTTATGTTGATAGCTATCGTGATTTACCGGAGTTACCGGCGTTAAAACTGGATCAACAAGGTGACGTGGCTTTTTCATTACCTTTGATAGATCAACAGAAATTAAAAGGGCCCGCTGTCGCCAATATCAGTTTTGAGCTACTTGAAACAGGTGGCGCAGCAGTGACGCGTCAGCAGCAAGCCTTGTTATGGCGCAATCTTGCCATTCCGGGGATCCGAGCTGAGTTTGACGAGGCCCAATCATTTAGCCATTTAGACTTTAAGGTGATAAACCTCAGCAGCGACGGCACTGAGCCAATGGCAGGTAAGTTGGAGTATAAGCTAGAGCGCAATCGTGGTGGCTACTATTGGACCTATAGCGAAGCTTATGGTTGGGATTTAGTGCGTGATAATGAGTGGCGCCCAGTATTAAGTGAAGTGATTAACGTCAACCAAGGCGAGGCCGCTGACATTAATGTTGCTGTAGAGTGGGGCGACTATCGTGTGCGTTTACGCAACAGTGATGGCGTTGAAACGCTGTACACTTTTTATGCAGGCTGGCAAGAAGGTGGACAACAAAAACCTGCTAAGCCCGATCATCTAGGCTTAACCTTAGATAAACCCCACTACAAAAATGGTGAGCAAGTTAGCGTTACCCTTAACAGTGATTTTGATGGCGAAGTTCAGCTGGCGTTAGAAGCTGGTAAAATCCTTTGGCAACAGAATGTTAAGGTTGTTAATGGTCAGGGCAGCGCCGTGGTGACAATACCTGCAGATCTAAAACGTCACGATATATATTTAACGGCTACCCAAGTGATCACGACTGAGCATATGCCAAGACGTTTGTTTAGCATCAAACCTGTGTTACTTGATCGCCAGCAGCGAATAGTGAAGGTGGCCATCGAGCATCAACAAGCGCTGCGTCCTCTTGAGGAAGCGACTTTTACCATTACTGCTGCGGAGCTTGCCGGTGAACAAGCTTGGTTAACGTTATCTTTAATGGATAAAGGCATTACTAATTTATCGCGCTATCAGGTGCCATCTATTAGTGATTGGTTTTTTTCACAACGCCGTTATGGAGCTGATGTAGTGGATTTATATTCGCGTCAATATCAGCAGCGACCTGACTCCTTTTTGCGCCACCGTTATGGCGGCGATATGTCCGCTAATGATCATTTAGGTGATTTGGTTGAGGCTAAAACCATCACTATTATGTCTAAGTTGGTGTCGCTTGATGCCAACGGCCAAGCTGCGGTATCGCTTGAGCTACCTGACTATAACGGTGAAGCGCAAGTGGTCGCGACCGTATTTAGCGCTAAGCAAGTAGGCCAACAAGTTGAGAATGTTGCCATTGCTGCGCCGCTGGTTGCCGAGCTGTCGGTGCCTCGATTCATCGCGCCTGGTGACAAAACGCAAACGCTATTAGAAGTATTTAATCAATCGGGTGAGGTGGCAATCATTAACGCGCAAGTCAGTGCTGATGAAGCCCTCAGCCTTGAAGGTAATACGCAGCTTGAAGTGACCTTACAAGACGGCGAGCGGGCAAGTTTACCCGTTAGTTTGTCGGCCAATAAGGGTTTTAGCAAAGGCCAGTTAACCTTAACCTTAGCCAGTGATGTTTACTCACAAACACGCAGTTGGCAGGTGCCAGTGCGTAGCCCTGAGCCAATTTTATCTTATGTGGTACATCGCACTTTAGCCGCAGGCGAAAGTGTTTGGCTTAATGAAAACGCCAACTGGCCAAATATGACTCCTGTAAAAGGGAAGGCAGGTTGGTTAAGTTATTCGTCAACAGCGATGCTTAATATTGGCCAATACGCGCAACATTTATTTGCTTACCCTTATGGTTGCGCCGAACAAACAACCAGCAAGGCATTGCCTTGGTTGTATCAAGATTCGTCGCTTGACCCATTGAAAGCACCGATACTAGAAAATAAAACCGAGCGACAACTATTAAGCCAAGCGGTACAGCGTTTATCGGGGATGCAAAAAGCCAACGGCAGTTTTGCTATGTGGAGTAAACATGGAGATACCCGCTATTGGATCAGCGCTTATGTGAGTGACTTTTTAGCGCGGGTTAATCAATACGATGAAGCCTTGGTGCCTGATGATATGTTTAATGCCAGTCAGCGCTATTTAGGCCAGCTGTTGCAACAGAAATCATCGGCGGCTTTTTACAGTGCGTGGATTTTAGCGCGAGAGGGGCAAGTGACAGTGTCTGACTTATGGCAGCTAGAGCAAGTGTCGTTTAGCTCAGCCCTTGATTCTGCTCATCTTGGCGCGGCATTTATGCTGGCTGGTGATGCGACCAAAGGTCAGCAATATTTACTTAATGCCAATATCCAGACCCGCCAGTCAACACGCTGGCAAGATTATGATTATGGCTCGGCAATCCGTGATAATGCGCGCATTATTTCGTTGTTGGCTCAGCTTGAACAACGGGTAAAACTGAGTCAGTCGCTGATCACCTTGCGTAATCAATTAGTTGAAAAAGTGGTGCAGTTGGCCAGTAACGATCGTTATCTCAGCACGCAAGAAAACAATGCCTTAGTGGAAGCCGGCATTAGCTTAAAACAGTTAAATCAACAGCCGGTCAGCTTGATTTTGGACGGTGTTGAACAAACTGCACAAGGGCAAGGCAGCGCCCCTATGTGGCCTGAATTGGTGTTAGAAAATAAATCCGCCAACCCGGTTTATGTGATTGCGTCGGCGCAAGGTCATGCCAACGCCAATACACCGCCAAGGTCTACCATAGATGTTGAACACGTAAACCGAACTTTTTACCAAAGTAATGGCCAGCCAATTAACACGCAATCGATGGATGGTGACAGCACGAAACAAGTAGCAACAGTGGCAGTAGGGGATAAGCTTATTGTGGTGCTAAAAGTAAAACTAAAAGAGTACTTAAAAAATGGCTTATTGGTAGAGCAAGTACCAACAGGGTTTGTATTAGAAGACCCTGCGTTTACTAATAGTGATGCCTTGATTGCTTCGGTGTTAGAAAAAACCGATAACGCCGCCGCTGAGCGCATTGAGTATCGTAACGATCGCTGGGTGGTTGCGCTGCCAAGTGCTGGCGAATACAAAGAGTTAACACTGGCTTATGTATTACGCGCGCAAAGTCAAGGTCAGGCAAAAATGCCGGCGCTCTACATTGAAGATATGTACCAGCCAGCGCGCTTTATTTATCAAACTGGCCCTGTGGCTCAGCTTAATATTCAGTAATACGGCTAAGGCTATATATAAAGCAATGGCGATAGTGGCGATAAAATTAAAAAGTGTGCTGTGGCGGTTTACTCGCTTTGGCACGCTATTATGCGTATCGCTATTTGCTTTTTTTTATCTACTTAATATATTGTTTCCATTCGATTATTCAGTAAAAGGGCAGGTTTCTACCACTATTTATACCGAGCAAGGTCAGATTTTACGCCAGTTTTCTAATGAACAAGGTATTTATCGCATTGCTGTAGACAGTGATGACGTTAGCCCATTTTATCTGAATGCGTTAATGGCCTATGAAGACCGTTATTTCTATCAACACTTTGGCGTTAATCCACTGTCGTTAGTGCGGGCCTTATATCAACATTGGCACTATGGCAGGGTGATTTCAGGTGGTTCAACGTTGACCATGCAAGTGGCCAGAATGTTTTACCCCCATTCCCGTACCTATTTGGGTAAATTAACTCAGTTATTTCGTGCTCTGCAGTTGGAATGGCATCTAGATAAAGATCAAATTCTTAATTTATATCTGACATTCACGCCGATGGGCGGCAACATTGAAGGAGTACAAGCCGCTAGCTTGCGTTATTTTGGTAAAACAGCCGATCAGCTTAATTTAACCGAAGCGGCTTTGTTGGTGGTGGTGCCGCAGCGACCCAGTTTGTATCGACCTGATCGTCATCCCAAGCGCGCATTAAAAGCGCGTAACAAGGTGATTGACCGTTTATTAACATTTGAGGTGATCACTCAATACCAGCAAAAAATGATGCGCCAAGAGCCCATTAAAGCGGGACGCACAAGCTTGCCACAATCCACGCCATTACTCGCAAGAGAGTTACGTCAACAAGCGCCGGTTGATGCCAATATCAAAACCTATATTAATCAGACTTTACAAGCCGATGTTGATGCTGTGGTGGCAAGGCGTTTAAGCCGTTTGTCCAACCAGCTTTCAGTCGCGGTGATGGTAATGGATAATCGTCAAGGCCATGTTATTGCTTATAAAGGTTCGGCTGATTTTTACAATGCGCAGCGTTTTGGCCATGTTGATATGACCAAAGCTGTGCGCTCACCGGGCTCAACCCTAAAGCCTTTCATTTATGCCATGGCGCTTGATCGCGGGCTAGTGCATTCTGCCAGTTTATTAACCGATGTGCCGCGTAGCTTTGGCGATTATAGCCCAACTAATTTTAGCCAAGCTTTTGCTGGGCCTATGCGCTTAGACATGGCGCTGCGCACTTCCAAAAATGTTCCCGCAGTTCAAGTGATGGAAGCGATTACGCCAGAATATTTTGCCGAGCAGTTCGCTAAACAAGGAATAGATCTGCGGGTTGCAAAACCAAACTTAGCCATTGCATTAGGCGGTAATGGCATTACCTTGCGTGAGTTAATTAGCCTGTATTCTGCTTTGGCACGTCAGGGCGAGATAGTGAAACCGGTTTTTCGGCAAAGCCAAGCATTAGCCAAAACAGAAAGTGTTGAGCCTTTAATGTCTGCAGAGGCGGCGTGGATCATCGCGAATACCTTGAGCAAAATTCCACCGCCCGATCGCGCCAAAGCAGCTTATGGTCGTCGCATTAGTTGGAAAACGGGCACCAGCTATGGTTTTCGTGATGCATGGGCCATTGGCGTAAGCGGCGATTATACCGTAGGGGTGTGGATTGGCCGCCCTGATGGCGCGCCGCATGTCGGTCAAACAGGGGCAAATCAAGCTGGCCCAATATTGTTTGACGCATTTGATTTACTGCCGGCAGACAAACTCAGGCTGACGAGACCACCCAGTGTAGTGAAGCAACAAATTTGTTGGCCATCTGGCCTTAATACAGCTTTAGTGCGAGATGAAAACTGTTTAACCAAACACAGTGCTTGGACCATCAATGGTTTAACTCCCGCAACCTTAAAACAGCGGGGCACAGCACAAGGTTTACATCAATGGCCCTTGGCGATGCAAGTCTGGCAACAGACGGCCTCATTTACATCCGGTAGTGTCAGTCAACGCAGCAAAGTAAAAATCGTTTTCCCACGGGATAAGACCAGTATATTTTCTTATGCCAAGCAACGTTTATTACTTAAGAGTAATGTTGAGCAAGCGAAATGGTATTTAAACGATAAATATATTGAAGGTGTTGTCCTTGAACTTGACGACATTAGGCGAGGAGATCACAAGCTTACCGCTTGCGATCAGGCTGACTGTGACTCGGTGTCGATAGCGATTTATTAAATATAAATGCTGCAAGACTGACGACTAAAGTCACGGTTCAAAACCAGCGCCTGTAAACACTTGCTTAAATCAAGCGTCTCTAAGGTTGATGGGTTCTCGAACACTGCTACCAAGCGCGCCAATTCGCTCTAATTTGCTTGCCACTTAGGGGCAAAATCATAATGACCACAAACAGGTAAGTCTTGCAGGTGACGGCGCAGCATATCAAGCGCAATGGCACTGGCAATTTTGCGTGTCATGGTGCGGCTTTTACCTGGTAGTACTAACATTTGGCTATAGGTTTCAGTTGGTGTAGCAAGTGCAAAGGCAACGGTGCCAACGGGTTTAAATTCACTGCCTCCACCTGGGCCTGCAATGCCTGTTACCGACAAAGCATAGTCACTATTGGCAGAGCGCTGTGCACCTTTAGCCATTTCAATTGCTGTGGCTTCACTTACTGCGCCGTGGTTGGATAGCGTTTCAGTGCTCACTTGCACTAAATCTTGTTTGGCTTGGTTAGAGTAGGTGACCATGGCGCGATCGAGATAGGCAGAGCTGCCCGCGATGGCCACTAAATTTGACGCTATCATGCCGCCAGTACAAGACTCTGCTAATGCTAATGTGGCTTGTTTGGCCAGCATTAAGTGTTGGATCTTTTCTGCACTTGTGTCGCTTTCATCACTGGTAAATACCACGTAATCGGCCAGTTTCAGTTCGATTTGTTGGGCTACCTGTTTGATGGCGTCAGCATCTGAGCTTATTAATTTCACTTCAATTTCAGGTGAAGCAGTGCGATAGCCTAAATGTAATTGCTCTGGAATAACGATATCTTGGATCAAATCGTCAATGGCCGACTCACCGAGACCGAAGGTGGTGATCTTGTATTGCATCAGCTTATTATTAAGTGCAAAACGTGTCGCAATATCAGGCCAAATTTGAGAGCTAAACATAAGCTTAAATTCGTGCGGCACACCTGGAGTGAAATAAAATCGCGCTTGATTAAATGTAAAGCTAAAGCCACATGCAGTGCCGTTGTCGTTGTCTATTACTTCACTACTCTGAGGTAACATGGCTTGTTTAATATTGGCTTTGGCCATGACTCGGCCGCGCTCAGCGAATTTTTGCTCCATGGTTTTTAGCCACGAGTGATTTAAAACCAGCGGGACTTGCATTGCCACCGCAGCGGCTTGCGCAGATAAATCATCGCTGGTTGGGCCGAGACCGCCGTTAACTAAAACAACGTCACTGCGCTGTGATGCTTCAATAAATAAGGCGACTAAATCGTTTAAGTTATCAGCAACCGTATGCAGTCTTTGTGGCTGTAAACCTTGACTAAATAACTGCTGGCAAAGCCAGTTTGCATTAGTGTCTAAGATTTGCCCCGTGATTAATTCATCGCCAGTGCTAATAATTTCAATCTTCATGCCGTCATCTCAAATTAATTTTGCTAAATATGCTTTTAGATTGAATAAATTACCGTTTGATAGCAAGTATTAATACAGTTAAGGTTAATTGATTGCTAAACTTATTATCAACTTTGCTCCTCGCATTATTTGTAACCGCATTCATAAGGACGTTGTATGAAATTTTTCGGCGCAATCATCAGTTTAATGTTCAGTACAGCGGCGATAGCCGCTAACCCATGGGAAAAATTTACAGAGCCTGCTACTGGCCCAGCAAGTTCAATTGGTAGCTATGCTAATGGTTGTTTAGTAGGAGGAGAGGCGTTGCCATTAGAAGGGGATGGTTACCAAGTTATCCGCACCTCACGTGAGCGTTATTATGCTAACCCCGTCATGGTGGATTATTTAGTTGAATTAGCAAAGGAAAATAAGCGCTTGGGCCATGGTGATTTGTTAATTGGCGATATGTCAATGGCACGAGGCGGGCGCTTTACTTCTGGTCACGCTAGCCATCAAACGGGATTAGATGCGGATATTTGGTTACGCATTGGTGATAAACAATACAGTCGTAAAGCGCGTGAAAAGCTCTCTCCTTATAACGTTGTTGACATGAAAAATTATAAAATAAAAGCGCAAAAATGGACTGACGAGCATGCCAAAATGGTTGAACTGGCCGCCACTGACAAGCGTGTTGCTCGCATCTTTGTGCATCCGGTGATCAAAGAAACATTATGTAAAGCTGAGTGGCCAAATGGCCGTGATTGGTTACGTAAAGTAAGGCCTTGGTTTGGTCATAACTACCACATGCACGTAAGGTTAAATTGTCCGAAAGGTGATGATTCTTGTACTGCGCAATTACCACCGCCGCCAGGAGATGGCTGTGGCAAAGAGCTGTACTCATGGTGGCCAAAACCAAAAACCGAACAAGAAAAAGCTAAAGAGCAAGAGCAGTTGTTGTTAGCCAAAAGTACAACTAAAACTAAACCGAAAAAACCAGTTTACAAGGATAATCTAAAGCTGAAACCGCTGCGTTGCCAAGATTTGATTAATGGTACGTTGAAATAATTCAATTTAGCTAACAGAGTATGCGTGAAGCTAATGACCAGCTTCACGCATTAATGTTTGTTTAACAGTATGTTAAAGGTGGTACATTAAATAAATAGCGGTGATGGTTAATATAACAACGGCCACGAAAAACTGTGTTTGTAATTTAGCCATGATTTTCATCCTTGATAAATTTAGCTGTTTAGTAACAGCAGTGTTTATTTCATATTAAAAGCACCTGACTTTGCCATTTATTAATCTAGATCATGATTTAATGGTTAAGAAAAAGTTTGTTGTATAAGTTTTAATCAGGTCACCTTTTTTAATCGCTCTTTGCAGACATGATTAAGCAAGGTAAAGATTAAGGTTGTGATCTGATAACTTGTCTTTTTACTCGCTCTGAGTAAGATTATTTTTTTGAGTATTATCGGGGCCTTATGGCTATTCAAATTACGTACTTTCCCATGTGGCAAACTCAGCTCAATTGGCATAAACCTGCTCATAGTAAACTTGCCAACGTGCCTGATTATATTAGCCACATTATTCTGTCTTTTGTTTCGCCTCAGTTACAATTTAATGGCGATTTAAACGCGCCAATAAGCGACATATTTTTTGAAGGTGAAGCTGCCAACATCAGCGCAGGTGAAACCTTAAAGCAACTAAAAGCCTGTATTGAGCAAACTCATGGTCAAAAGGTCATGGTTTCTGTTGGCGGTGAAATAGGCGGCGAATTTGATGATGCGCAATATGACAATATTGCCTTACTGGTAGCCAGTTTAGGGCTTGATGGTATCGATTTAGATTATGAACCAGCGGGTTTAATGACCGCGACGCCTGCGCAAGTGAAACGTTATCAAGATATTATTATTGGTTTTCGCGCTGCTCTAGACAAACAAACAGCTGTCACCAAGCAAAGCTATATTTTAAGCTGCGCGCCAACGGGAGTGGGGCTGTTAGGCGGCCATGATGTATATCAACATCTTGGTATTAGTGAGCCGAGTTTATTGCGTTTTGACGCCTCGCATTTTTCGCTACTGAGTGAGAATTTCGCCACTGTAATTAGCAATTTAGGTCACTTGATTGACACCAATGAGCAAGGGCAAGAGCTTGCTTTGGGCGAGTTAGGCCAAGCTTCGACATACCGTCAAGCAGGGCACTGCCATGTCGGCACGGTGGCCTGTGCTTATGATTTTCCATCGACAGGCAAAATGGCAGAGGTGTTCTTAGCAAAAAATGCAGATCAAGGTTCGTCGCAGCGCTACCCACTGATAGGTCATATGTTGGATTTGGTGATTTATCAGGCTTATAACATGGGCACTGCTAATGTGTTAGCTCGCGTACTCTGTTACGAGGCACATCGCAGTGTGTCGGAATATTTGGCTAGCTTTCAACAACCGGGTTTTGCCATTGCCCATGGCTGTCATGTTGGTAAAGAGGCTTGGCCGCAATTTGCCTACACGCCAAAGCGTTTAGGCTATTTATACGGCTACATTGCTCAGTTTGGCCGACCTCAAGACGGCGCTAGCTTTTGGAGTTACTCCAGCCCTTGCCAAGACGACTCTAGCTTTGTACCTGAGTATGAGGATTTGAGAGAACGCCATTTTAGTCAAACCAGCGATGTATTTTTACACACCGCCAAAGCGCTGGGAATGATGGATAACGTAATAACGGCCGAAGCAACATGAATAGGTATTTACCTCACCAAATTTAAATATAACTTGTTGTTTTTTGTCTTTATTTTACTCGTTTACCCCCCTAACTGTTATGCTAGTTATGGGGGGAAGTATATTTACAAAAATTGGCTTGTATTAAGATTCCGCAGTAAATTTTTTAAATTTTATAGTTATCTTTATACAGAGTTCGGCTAGCCTCTTCCCCATCCCTAAAGCGGATTTCATAACCGTTGGCCTTGTTATTTTTATATTGGGTTGTGTATGCAAGTGAGCCGTTAGGGTTAAAATCATATACAAGACCATGTATTTGACCTTCTCGATTATAAGGTACGATAGCTAGCACATAGCCTTTATCAGAATAGAGTCGCCACTCATTAATTGGGCTCCCTCATTATTGTACGTCCCCTTCCATATTTGTTTAGTACCGTAATTGTACTTAGTTTCTACCCAGGGGCCGACCTTTACCCCGTTTATGTATCGCCCTTGGTTTGCGACTTTGCCAGCTTCATCGCGCTCAAGTAGTTGACCATGATATTCGCCTGCCGCATAGTTTAACTTTGTTATTAGCTTTCCATTGCTATCGGTTACTGTTTTCGAGCCATGGAGTTGACCGTGTTGGTTATAATGGGTGATTGTGATGTTTCCATCTCTGTCTTGTGATATCCATTTACCGACCTTTTCATCTTCTTTAAATGCACCTTGTACTGTAATTACCCCCTTATTTGTGGTGGTAATGTAGCGGCCGTGACGTTTACCAGCACGATAATAACTGGTGGTTGTATCGTTATAGTAGCCTTGGTTGATTTGTTGTCCCGAAAGTTGATTATTTAAGTATTCTTGGCGATAAGTTAATTTGCCTTTGGTCGAGTATGAACGATCTAAAGACCAGCTTCCGTCAAGCGCTTTTTCATACTGACTTACCATTTTTCCGTCGTCGTATTTGACTTCCTTAATTAATCGGCCATGGTGCTTGCTTTTGCTATGGCTAAATTGATAGATTTTTTCGCCGTTTTCGAGGTAGCGGATTTCACTTTTTTTCTGCTGCTTTTTATCGTATTGGACTAATGAGTTAGTGTTACCATTTTGATAGTAGGTCTTTCGGCTGCTTTTTTTGTCCGGTGTTAGGTAGGTTATTTCTTCTCTTAATTCACCACTGTTGAAGAAAAATTTACTGGTACCAATGGGCTTACCTTGCTCAAATTGAGCTGATCTAATCAGTATGCCATTTTCATTATATTCTTTAGTCCAACCGTTTCGTTTATCATCTAGCATGTCGGTTGTTGATTTAAGTTGGCCATTTTCAAACCAAGCCTTTTCTATCCCCGTTTGTTTGCCATGCTGATACATACTTTCAGTGCTCAGCTGTTTACTATTATTAAAGAACCTTTGGCTTAAACCATGGCGTTTATCATCTTTATATTGCGTCTTCTCCCAAATTGACCCGTCAGCATTCCATTGAGTAAACAAGTTGTTCTTTTTATCAGCCACATAGAATGCTTCTGAACGTGGTTGTCCTGATTCATAAAATTTACGGGATACACCTTCAATCCCAGTATCGGTGTGGATATGAGTAGATTCTAGCTGGCCAGATTCGAAGTAAGTTTTATGCTCACCTATCAACGCATGATTCGAGTATTGACGCGTTTTGTTCTGGTCTAATCCCATCGGACACTTAATTTTGAGACAATAACGTCAATAGATTAAGGAAATGATATGAGCCTG
>NZ_JAUOPX010000059.1:0-18525 GCF_030547455.1 Motilimonas sp. 1_MG-2023
GTTGTTAGCTCAGTTGGTAGAGCAGTTGACTTTTAATCAATTGGTCGAAGGTTCAAATCCTTCACAACCCACCAAATCAAAAACCTCGCTATGGCGAGGTTTTTTCGTTTCTGCCTTCGTGGTTTTTCCCCTTGCTGCGTGTATAATGCTGTCCATTAGATCTCGTTAAAACGTGGACAGCAAATGAGCCAAATCGAACAAGCCATTATTGAATCAGATTATCCTTTTCCGCCTAAGCCGGCTGTATTATCAGAAGCAGAGCGCCAGGCTTACAAAGCGCGCATTAAGGCATTACTCATTGAAAAAAATGCAGTGCTGATTGCTCACTATTATACCGATCCTGAAATTCAAGCTTTAGCAGAAGAGACGGGTGGCTATGTTGCAGACTCGTTAGAAATGGCACGCTTTGGTCGAGATCATCAAGCAGAGACCCTGATTATTGCTGGTGTTAAGTTTATGGGTGAGACAGCTAAGATTTTAACGCCGAATAAAAAAGTGTTGATGCCAACTTTAGAAGCAACCTGCTCTTTAGATTTAGGTTGCCCGGTTGATAAGTTTTCTGAGTTTTGCGATCAGCACCCAGATCATACGGTTGTTGTTTACGCGAATACCTCCGCAGCGGTTAAAGCTCGTGCTGATTGGGTGGTTACTTCTGCTATTGCCTTGGATATTGTTGAGCACTTAGACAGTGAAGGTAAGAAGATTATTTGGGGCCCAGATCGTCATCTAGGTGCTTACATAGAAAAGCAAACCGGCGCTGAAATGTTAATGTGGCAAGGTGCGTGTATTGTTCACGATGAATTTAAAGCGAAAGCCCTAAAAGACATGAAAGCAGTATATCCAGATGCTGCTGTGTTGGTTCACCCTGAGTCACCGGCCAATATTGTTGAATTAGCCGATGCTGTCGGTTCAACGAGTCAGTTGATCAAAGCTGCGAATACGCTGCCTAACAAAAAACTAATAGTGGCAACAGACCGAGGCATTTTTTATAAAATGCAGCAAGCTTGCCCAGATAAAGAATTAATAGAAGCGCCTACTGCAGGCAGTGGCGCAACTTGTCGCACGTGTGCCCATTGTCCTTGGATGGCGATGAATGGCTTACAAGCTATTGAGAAGTCATTAATTGATGCTACTGGGCATGAAGTATTTGTTGACCCAGAGCTTGCTAAGCAGGCAATGATCCCACTTGATCGGATGTTGTCATTTGCTGCGAGTAATAAGTAGCAATGATTTAAAGAAAAAGGGGCCAAATTAAATTTGGCCCCTTTTTCTTTGTGCTTTACTTCATCTATGTTGTTGTAACCAAACACGTTTTTTATGCTGTTTGGTTAGCATAATTAATCGATGAGTTTAACTAATAGATGTGCTTAGTACATGGTTTTGCCCTGGAGCAATTTCTATGGCTGTTCCAGTGATCGCTGCTTCCAAGCACAGCATTGTTTGGTAGCCGTCATCAGGCATATCAGCCATACCTTTTGCGCCTTCAATCCAAGGCGTCCAAGCAACGATGGTATCGTGTCCACTGCTTTGTATTGCAAGCTCGCGATCATAACCGCTATCCGTTAATGTCACTTTATCTGTTGGCTCAATATAAAGAGAGTCAATTGGTCCCGCGATGGATAATTTTTCTGCGCCATTTTTCATGTATTTATTGTCCAAGCTATCGACATAGGTAGGACCTAAACCTGCCACACTGGTTTTTTCAGGCGCTGATATATTCAGGTAGCTGTGAAGGGCGGCAAGGTAGCTTAATGATTCATTACCGGTATTTTTCGTGGTGAGACTAAGTTGCACAGAGTCTCCGATAGTGGCCGTTAAAGTTAATTCAAACGAGTGTGGCCAAAGAGCTTGTGTCGCAGGCGTATCGACCAGCTTAAAATTAATCGTAACAGCAGAATCGTCTTCCGATATATCCCCTAGTTGCCATTGGCTATTACGGGCAAAGCCATGAGACGGTAAGCCACTTCCTAGCTCAGCCGCAGGCGCGCCAAACCAAGGCCAACAGATGGGAACGCCGCCGCGAATGGCCTTGTTATTATCAAAAATGGCGGTTTTACTTAACCAAATAACTGGGGCTTTACCGGTTGGCTGAAAATGGATCAAATGAGCGCCGTGTAATGTAAAGCAGGCTTGCGCCTTAGGGTGAGCGATACTGACAAATTCTATTTGGTTTTCGTCTGTCATTAGTTGGACAGATGGCGATAAAGGTTGTTTTGTCGTTAATTTTAAATGGTCTATCATAAAACCTCATATAGCATTGAAAATTATGCTTTAATTGTTAGTTGATAAAAAAGACAATGATGGATTAAGCTAATTGGGATCTATTCTACCAGTGAGAGTCGTTATGAACAGCAGCTGCGCAATGGCTTTGTTTGTTTTAAATCAAACTCTAACTCGGTTATGTGACAAGGATAGCGGCGAGAAATAAGATAATTTTGAAACTGCGCCATAATACTCAATGTTTTTTCTTTAGGTACGTAATATAAGCTCCATCTTTTAAGTTTATTATTAATTTTATTAATGGCTCAGCGTCAAAATGGGAGTGGTATGTCTGAAAGTCTACTTGAAAATCTTGCCAGTATTAAAGGAATTGACCCTCATTATACGGACGCGTGGGGTTGTGAAACACAAGCTAGCCCTGAAGTAGTTGCTCGTATTTTAGCTGCGATGGGCTGTGATGTAGCCCCTGAACGGTTAGAGTCCGAGGTGAATGATGCGATAAAAGAGCATTGGCTATCGAGCCTTGACCCTGTCATTTTGGCCTATGTTGATGAGTCTCTGCAGTTTGAGCTCAAACTTCCAATGGAGTTTGTTGCTGAAACCCTCATCTATGAGATTGAAACGGAATCAGGTGCAATATTAAAGGGAGAGTTTTGCCCTGTTGATGGGCAGTTACTGGCCATTGAGCATTTTGATGATGTTGAGTTTCAAGCCTATTCTATAGCATTGCCAGTGAAGCTAGAAATGGGCTATCACGATTTACGCATTTTTGATTCTCAAGTAGAAGATGCCCTTGGTATTAGTCGAGTGATTATTGCGCCGCGAGCCTGTTTTACACCTGAAGCAATGGCTGCTGGAAAACGAATTTGGGGTGTAAGTGTTCAGCTATACGGGGTTCGCAATAAAGCTAACTGGGGCGTTGGTGACTTTAGTGATTTAAAGCATCTACTAAAACAGATTAAACAACAGGGTGGTGACTTTGTCGGGTTAAATCCTATTCATGCCTTGTATCCCATGATGCCAAATAATGCCAGCCCGTATAGCCCATCTTCACGGCAATGGCTGAATATCATATATATTGATGTGGCAGCTGTGCCTGAGTTTATGGCCAGTGAAGCGGCACAAACGTTGTTTAACAGTCGCCTATTTCAAGACAAGCTGGCTTATGCGCGTTGTGTTGATGATGTCGATTATGCCTTGGTGCATGAATTAAAGTTGAGCACGCTTAAGCTAGCTTATCAAACCTTCAAGCACGATATCGAAAATAACAGTCAGCGAGGCCAAGCTTTTCAGCGGTTTGTTGCTGATAAAGGCGACGCGTTGATGCAGCAAGCAGTATTTGATGCACTGCATGAATCACTATTGAAACAGGATGCTAACGCTTGGGGGTGGCCTGCCTGGCCAGAAGCGTTACAGGATTATCATAGTCGCGAAGTGTTCGAGTGGCATGAGCAGCATCCAGATGAGGTTCAGTTCTGGGCTTATTTACAATGGCTAGCCGATGAGCAATTAACTCAAGCAGATGAGCTTGCTCAATCTCTAGCAATGGAGATAGGTATATACCGTGATTTAGCGGTGGGCGTTGCCTCGGGTGGCAGTGAAATATGGGCCAACAAACAAGATTATTGCACTCAAGCAACTGTGGGGGCTCCGCCTGATGTGCTAGGGCCCCGTGGGCAAAATTGGGGGCTGCCGCCACTTGATCCTGCGCGTTTAGTTGAGAATGGCTTTCATGCCTTTATCAAGTTATTACAATCTAATATGAAAGCCTGCGGTGCTTTGCGTATTGATCACGTCATGGCTTTGTTGAGGCTGTGGTGGGTACCAGCAGGCGATGACGCTGCTAATGGGGTGTATGTATATTATCCTGTTGAGTTAATGCTGGCTATCCTAGCTCTCGAAAGTCAACGTAATCAATGTCTTGTTATAGGTGAAGATCTAGGTACTGTGCCAGATGGTATGGATGAATTGTTGAAAAATTCAGGCGTTTACTCATATCGGGTATTTTGCTTTGAAACAGCGGCTGATGGCGGTTATATCTCACCTTCTCACTACCCCGAACAAGCAATGGCTACGGTGGTGACGCATGACATGCCAACGTTAAAGGGATATTGGCACTGCGACGATTTAACCTTAGGTAAAACCTTAGGTTTATATCCATCTCAGGAGCTTGTAGATCAGCTAATATCTGATCGCCATCAGTCTAAACAAATGATGTTAAATAGCTTATTTGGCCATCAAGCTTTACCTTCACACATTTCTGAATGTGTTGACTTTGTTGGTATGGATCGTGATTTAAGCTTTGGTATCCAGCAACATTTGGCGCACGCTAAATCTTTACTGCTTAGTTTACAGTTAGAAGATTTTCTGGAAATGGATAAGCCTGTCAATGTGCCAGGAACCAGTGATGAGTATCCGAATTGGCGCCGCAAATTAAGTTGCGATCTGGATGATATTTTTAGTCAGCCGCAGATCCAACAACTCAGTAAAAATATCAGTGATGCACGCAGTAACGCAGCTGAATAACCTCTCATGGTAATGTTAATTAACATTACCAATTGATTTTTAACGATTAGAGTACGATATGACGACAACCTCGAGAACCGCTAAAAAAACAACGCGTGCAACCCGTAAAGCAAAAAATACTGAAACGACAACCCCAGCTAACGCTAAGCAGTCTGATATAGCTGAGCGCCCAGTGAAGAAAAAAGAAAGTGCCCACCCATTACTGACAACATTAGAAAGTGCATGCTTGAGCCATCCATTTGAACATTTAGGCCTATTGCCCCTGAAACAGGGGTTTTTATTACGTACTTGGTTACCCGATGCTACCTCTGTTGAGGTTTATGGTTTAGAAGATGACGCTAAGCCTATTGCGACTTTAAACAAGATTGGTAACGAAGGTATTTTTGAATACGCATTTCCTAAAGCGCAAGAAAAATTTAATTATCGGTTAGTGGCTAGCTATGCCAAGGGTGATAGCCATCGCTTTATTGACCCGTACCAATTTCATGAACAAGCGTATGCTGGGCTGAGCACCATGACCCATCGACCACAAAACTTGTACCAAGTGCTCGGCGCGCAAATCATGTCGTTAGAGCTTAATGGCGAAGCAATTATTGGTACTCGTTTTGCGGTATTTGCACCAAGTGCCAGTAGTGTCAGTTTAATTGGTGATTTCAACCATTGGGATGGTCGCAAGCACCCTATGCAACGTAGCTTATGTGGCCACTGGGTGTTATTTGTGCCCGGTTTAGGCGTGGGAGAAAAGTACAAATACGAATTGAAAGACCCAATGGGGAATCGTTTGCCGCACAAAGCCGATCCTGTCGGCTTTTTTGCTGACCAATACCCTTCGCATGCTTCGGTTGTCTATGACCATTCGCAATACCAATGGCAAGACCAAGCATGGATAGCGTCGCAAAAAAATGACAAACGCTACAGTGCGATGAATATTTATGAAGTGCACTTAGGCTCTTGGCGTCGTAAGCCGGATGACAAGAAAGGCTCTCGCTTTTTAACTTACGATGAACTTTCGGTTGAACTAATTCAATACATTAAAGAAATGGGTTATACCCATATTGAAGTAATGCCGGTCTCTGAGTTTCCATTTGATGGTTCTTGGGGTTATCAGCCTGTTGGCATGTTTGCTCCAACTAGCCGCTTTGGTGATCCTGATGCATTTAAACGCTTTGTTGATTTATGTCACCAGAACGATATAGGTGTGATCATTGACTGGGTTCCTGCACATTTCCCATCTGATCCACATGGCTTAGCACGTTTTGATGGGACGCCATTGTACGAATATGAAGACCCACGCCGTGGCTGGCATCCAGATTGGAACTCCTACATCTACGATTTTGGTAATGACAATGTTCGCCAATTTTTGGTTGCTAGTGCATTATTTTGGATCGATAAGTTTCATGTTGATGGCCTACGTGTTGATGCGGTTGCCTCAATGTTATATTGGGATTATTCACGCAATGAAGGTGAATGGGTGCCCAACGTTGATGGTGGTAATCATAATTACGAGGCGATCAGCTTGTTACGCTGGACTAATGAGGAAGTATATTCACAGTTCCCTCATGCTATGACCATTGCTGAAGAGTCAACGGCTTTTGCTGGCGTATCTAAACCGACATTTGAAGGAGGCCTAGGCTTTGGCTTTAAATGGAATATGGGCTGGATGCATGACTCATTAGAGTACATGTCAACGGATCCTATGTATCGTAAATATCATCATAATGAAATGACCTTCTCAATGGTCTACCACTACAATGAACACTTTATTTTGCCATTATCCCATGACGAAGTGGTTCATGGTAAGCAGTCGTTACTAGGCAAAATGCCTGGAGATGAATGGCAGGCTGCAGCTAATTTACGTGCATATGCTGGTTTTATGTTTGCGCACCCAGGTAAAAAATTAAACTTTATGGGGAATGAGTTGGCGCAATCATTTGAGTGGAACCATAACGAGCAACTTGGTTGGTGGTTACTTGAGTTTGACAAACATCAAGGTCATCAATTGCTTTGTAAAGATCTCAACCACTTTTATAAAAATGAAAGTGCAATGTATGAGGCCGATTACCAGCCGCAAGGTTTTGTCTGGCTTGACCACCAAGATGGCGACCATTCAATGTACGCCTTTATGCGTCAAAATTTAGATAAAACTCACCAAGTGATTGTTTTATCTAACTTTACTCCTATGCCGCGAGAGCAATATCGAGTTGGTGTGCCCACTGCTGGCGAATACGAGTTAGTAATTAATACCGACAGTAAATATTACTGGGGCAGTAACTACGATGCTGGAATGATCTTTAATAGCAGCGAATTAGCTCACCAAGGTCAGCCTCACTCTTTGTTAATTGATGTGCCGCCACTGGCAACCATTTACTTGCGTAAAAAGGCATAATTATGAATCTAGTATCAAGTCAGTACGCGCCTCAGGAATGCAAGCCTAGAGCGCATCACTTTCTGCAATCAGAAGGGCGGATCCTGCCTTTAGGGGCTGAGCTGACAGATACGGGTTGTAATTTTTCTATCTACAGTAACAGTAGTCGCATTTGGCTGCTGTTATTTGATCAAAATAATCAAGAGATAACACGATTCAAGTTGATAGAAAAGCGCGGAAAGTTCTGGTCTACTTTTATTGAAGGGGTCAAAGCTGGGCAAAACTATGGCTACGTGGTTGAATCTGATGATCCCAATGTTCATAACAAATTATTAATTGACCCTTATGCTAAAGCTTTAAATCAAGCACTGGAATGGCGCCCAGAGATAGAGCAGCCTAACAATCATTGTTGGGTTGCTAAGTCTGTGGTAGTGGATGATAGCTTTGATTGGCAAGGTGTGAAAAAGCCAAGGCTTAAAGACAGTGATGTGATCCTTTATGAGCTTCATGTTAAAGGCTTCACTTGGCTTAACCCTAAGGTTCCTGCTGAGTTACGCGGTACTTATCTTGGATTAAGTCATCCCTGTGTGATTGCACACTTGACGTCGCTGGGAATTAAATCGGTCCAGATCATGCCGGTGGCAAGTTTTATGGCTGAGCCGCGACTGATGGAGTTAAATTTAACTAATTATTGGGGTTATAACCCCATCAATTTTTTTGCTCCGGATCCGCGTTATTCCATAAATGATGCTGTTGTCGAATTTAAAACCATGGTGCGCCAGTTTCACGCCGCTGGCATCGAGGTTATTCTTGATGTGGTGTTTAACCATACGGCGGAGGGAGGCGATGGAGGTCCAGTATTAAGTTATAAGGGGCTAGCTGAAAATAGTTATTACTATTTTGATAACATGGATAGCCCTGATTTACCGAAGCGGCATGCTAATTTTACCGGTTGTGGTAATACTGTTAACCTTGATTTACCTTGGGCTCTGAAGCTGACCCTAGATGCTCTGCGTTACTGGAGCACCGAGATGCAAGTAGACGGTTTTCGCTTTGACTTAGCGGTTACATTAGCACGTGAAAGAGGCTGTTTTGAACCTTATAGCGCATTCTTTAAAGCGTTATTCCAAGATCCTATTTTGAGCCAGGTGCGGTTAATTGCTGAGCCATGGGATATTGGCCATGGGGGTTACCGATTGGGGCAGTTCCCAAGTAATTGGTATGAGTGTAACGATCGTTATCGAGACAATATTCGTGCTTTTTGGCGCGGAGATTCAGGTCAAATTGCTGAATTTGCCACTCGGATCTTGGGCTCTCGTGATATCTTCCCAAAAAACAAACGCAGTATTCATAGTAGTGTTAACTACTTATGTTATCACGACGGTTTTACCCTTGAAGATTTAGTCAGCTATGAGAATCGTCACAATCAAGCAAACGGCGAAAACAGTCGTGACGGCCATGGTCATAATCTATCAAGTAATGGCGGGGTGGAAGGACCTAGTTTTGACTCGCGGGTTAAGCAGTCCCGATCGCAATTAAAGCGTAATTTAATTGCTACTTTGTTTTTGTCTCAAGGAACCCCCCATTTTTTAGCTGGTGATGAAATGGGACGTACTCAGCAAGGTAATAACAATGCCTATTGCCAAGATAATGAAATAAGTTGGGTTGATTGGAGTTTAGACAGTACCAAACAAGCCGAGCTTGCATTTACTCAGCAAATGATTCAATTTCGCTTACAGTCGAGTGTATTCTCGCAGCTTAGTTTAGTGGACGATGGCTTTGAGCTGCATCGCGATGCAGTTGAGGCGCGCTGGTATCATCCTGATGGCCATTTTATGCAAAAAAGCCAATGGCATAGTGCCACTGCGCAAGTGTTACAGCTTGAACTTGAATCATCAGAAGAGCATTGGCTATTAGTTTTTAATGCTTCTGAGTATGATGTGTCTGTTGAATTTCCAGCCATTAAAGAGAGCTTAGTTAATTGGCAATTGGTTATGGACACCTCAGTTAACGATGGCATGTTGATGCAATCTAACCAAGTTATGCCAAAGAACGGCACTAGCTTTGCCAATTCAATCATGCTGTTAACCGCCAAAGAGTTTATTCCAGAATAGTATGAAGTGTCATTTTACATGTCCAAGTTGCCAAATTAATATGAGACTAGGCTTTGCTGCACAAACTAGAATGTATTTCACTGGACAAATATTACGCTGCTCTTGTGGGCTTGCCTATAAAATGAATCGTACTAAAGAGGCCTTGTCTTTGATTAGCTATTTGTTAATTTGTGGTGCTTTTTACAGTATGGCCTTGCTTGACTCTGACCACCAATATCAGATATCCCTTATTTTTGTATTGCTTATTTTTGTATTGCTTATTTTTGTATTGCTTATTTTATTTAGTGGCTTATTTTTGTTTTATTCCAGTAAGCTGCAATCTTTTCTTGAAGTCCATAATTAGGGTTTATCCAAATATTCAAAAACTGTCGCTTATTGTTTTGGTGCATCACAGAGAGTTGACTGATTAGGTCTAGCACTTTGTTTGCCGTGTTACATGAGTCCGATTTCGTTAGTCTAAATTGAGGTACAAAAAAACCCGCACTTGGCGGGTTTTATCTATTCTTAAGAACTAATGCTTACTTAGAGATGTGAGCGATTAGGTCTAGAACTTTATTTGAGTAACCGATTTCGTTATCGTACCAAGATACAACTTTAACGAATTTGTCAGTTAGCGCAACACCCGCTTTAGCATCGAATACTGAAGTTTGAACTTCACCGATGAAATCTTGAGAAACAACTTGGTCTTCAGTGTAACCTAGAACACCTTTAAGCTCGCCTTCAGAAGCTTCTTTCATTGCTGCACAGATTTGCTCGTATGTAGCAGACTCTTTAAGGTTAACAGTTAGGTCAACTACAGAAACGTTAGCAGTTGGTACACGGAAAGCCATACCAGTTAGTTTGCCGTTTAGCTCTGGAAGAACAACGCCTACCGCTTTAGCTGCACCAGTTGAAGATGGAATGATGTTTTGAGAAGCACCACGACCACCGCGCCAGTCTTTAGCAGAAGGACCATCAACAGTTTTTTGAGTTGCTGTTGTAGCGTGAACTGTAGTCATTAGACCAGATTCGATACCGAACTTGTCGTTTAGTACTTTAGCAATAGGTGCTAGACAGTTAGTAGTACAAGAAGCGTTAGAAACGATGTCTTGACCAGCGTAAGTTGAATCGTTTACGCCCATAACGAACATTGGAGTTGCGTCTTTAGAAGGACCAGTTAGAACAACTTTCTTAGCACCAGCAGTGATGTGCTTACGTGCAGTCTCGTCTGTTAGGAAAAGACCCGTTGCTTCAGCAACTACGTCAACATTGATTGCATCCCATTTTAGGTCTTCAGGGTTACGCTCAGCTGTTACACGTACAGTTTTACCGTTAACGATTAGGTTACCGCCTTCAACTTCAACAGTACCGTTGAAACGGCCGTGAGTTGAGTCGTACTTAAGCATGTATGCCATGTAATCAACGTCGATTAGATCGTTAATACCTACAACTTCGATGTCGTTACGCTCTTGTGCAGCGCGGAATACAAAACGTCCGATACGACCGAAGCCGTTGATACCTACTTTAATAGTCATCTTTTAAGATCCTTACAGGTTTGTTTTAACTGGAAACTGTGGTGATACTACCTAAATCAAAGGCTGTTAAACTTGATTCGTATCAAACTTACGCCTTTGATGTTAAATCCTTTCATTTGCAATGCTTAAAATGGAAAAAAACCGTGTTTTTGTCGTTTTTAAGCATTGCCTTTCGTTATTTTCCTACATTAATTCATCTCAGAATGAACAACAAGTGTTAATTTTTGCTCGTAAGCTACTTGTTGATTCACGACAAGCAGGTGACAATATGTGAAATGTAGGAAAATGAAAGTAACTAACAATAAGTTAGTAATGTTACAGAATTTAGATAAAATTTAAGCCAAATGAGGCTGTTTTGCAAGTTTTTTTACTACATGAATTAAGTTTGCAGTGGAACCAAGGTGCATATTGGTAACGTATTACCTTATGAAAAATAATATGATTAGCTTAGTTGTACTATTTTTTCTTGAAGGTTTTCATAGTCGAATATACTTTCAAAGATGAACAAAAACCTACTTTACTTTTATTATTAACAGCGAGGCGTTTTTTATGTCTAAACCTGCGGCGTTCTGGCGTGATAAACTCACCCCCGAGCAATATAAAATCTGCTTCGAAAAAGGCACAGAGGCCCCTTTTAGTGGGCAGTTGTTACACAATAGAGATACCGGAACTTACCACTGCGTATGTTGTGGACAAGCATTGTTTGCGTCGGAAAATAAGTTTGACTCTGGCTGTGGTTGGCCTTCATTTGATTTAGCGTTAGATAATGCAATTCATTATCTAGAAGATCATAGTCATGGCATGACTCGTGTAGAAGTGCAATGCAGTGAATGCCACGCCCACTTAGGCCATGTGTTTGATGATGGCCCGACACTGACGCACAAGCGCTATTGTATTAATTCAGTAAGCATGAATTTTAGTTCGGCTACCGCTAAGGACAAAGCCTGAAGATACAGGCTTTGGTGATTAACCGCGGATGCTAAAATTTGAATTTAGCATCCGCCGGCATAAATTTACCTTCCGCTATTTTTTCAGCCAATAGCAGTGCATGTTGATCTAGTTTGGCTTTTTCTTCGTCATTAAAGGTGCGGTAGCGTTCAAGGGTTCGCAGGTTAACTTCTTTATTACCTAGCTCTTTCGCAACATGCATCCAAATATAAGTTTCTTCATAATGCTTTTCTTTTAGGTGCAATGTGGTCAGTGAATTGAAAATGCTCCCCGGCGGCAGTTCATTCTTATAATTGCTGATAGCACGGTATAGCAATTTAAAGGTCTTATCCGAATCGCGTTCAAAATAGTAACTGGCCATAGCCAACGCGATTTCAGGCTCATCGAGAGCGGGCGAGTCTTCCACCGCCATAAAGCGTGCTTTTGCCGCTTGATCGCCACGGACGCGCCAGTGGTAATAAGCAAGGTGTGGCTCACTGGAATTAGCTGTTGCTTGTTCAAGACGCTCAATTTCCGTTTCAGCGGTGACTAAGGCATTGACTCTGCCCACTTTCTTTTCTTTGTAAACAATGGGCTCAACTAGCGCTGCTTTTTCAATGCATTTTTTATAGGTTTGAAAGTCTCTTAAAAGATGATATTGCGCTAAATCCGTTGCAATATTAGGGTCCTTAACTTCATTACGACTGCGTATCACATCGGCGCGCTCATTGCGACACCAGCCATCATCGGTGTTTAAATCGTTACACAGCTCTGGGGTGTCACTGCAAATGCTCTTTATGCTTTGTTGTTTTTCACAACCAGCTAACAGCATTAGGCATGGTAATAGGATAAATCCAATGTGTTTGATCATGTATAAAGCCAATTCACTATTTATCAATAGATGGGGATGAGTCTAGTTCAAGCTGGAGCCCTAATATAGAGACATTTAACCTTTAAATCATACCTCATAATCAATAAATATAGTTTGTTTCAATTGAAAATTGCTGAACACTTAGCATAACTAAATACAAGGGTGACTGGTTCCCTTGTTTGGTGCATCATAGCGTGGTAATCGCAATAGAATGGAAACTTACTTATGTCATTTGACAACCTGATAAAAAATATGAGCCCTGAAGTGTATGAACGCCTTAAAACTGCAGTGGAAACAGGTAAATGGTTTGATGGTAACCCATTGACTAAAGAACAAAAAGAATACGCTCTGCAAGGCGTTTTTGCTTGGCAAGCACAGTTTAATGAGGCGCCAGAACATTTTACTGTTGCTAAAGGCGGCGAAATGCACATGAAGAGCAAGTCTGAGCTTAAACAACAGTACAAAGAAAAAATCAGTATCAAACAGCAGGACTAGCCTGCTGTTAACTCACCTTTTAAGCTTAACTGCATTTGCTGACGCACTTGATCAAAGCTTAATTCTTGACTTAATAGGGCGTGAAGTTTGGCGAGCGCTGCTTCTTTGGTCATGTCAGAGCCACTGATTACGCCAGCTTGAGCCAATGCGTTCCCCGTTGCATATCCCCCCATATTCACTTTGCCCTTTAAACATTGGGTTAAGTTTATCACGATGATTTCTCGCGCTTGGGCTTGCTTAAGTTGATTAAGTAAGGCTTCATCTTGCGGTGCATTTCCAACGCCATAACTCAATAAAATCAATGCTTTTACAGGTTGTTGCAGCATGTTTCCGATCACCTCAGATGCGATCCCTGGGTACAAGGTAACGATCCCGATCGGTTGAGGTGTAATGGTGCGCACGGTTAATGGCGAATTTTGTGGCGCTAACAACGAACCAGCGACCACACGAATATTGATACCGACATCAAGTAAAGGATCAAAGTTGGGCGAGCCAAAGGCTTCAAAGCCGTCTGCATGAACTTTGGTGGTGCGATTACCACGAAATAGTTTGTTGTTAAAAAACAAACTGACTTCTGGGATCGGATAATTAGCAGCAATGTAAAGTGAATTCAATAAGTTACTTTGGCCGTCAGAGCGAAGCTCTGTAAGTGGAATTTGTGATCCGGTTACTATGACTGGCTTGCTCAAATTTTCAAACATGAATGAAAGTGCAGAAGCGGTAAAAGCCATGGTGTCTGTACCATGTAAAATGACAAAGCCATCGTATTGTTGATAGTTTGCAGCGATATCATCAGCGATGCGCTGCCAGTCTGCGGGGCACATGTTGGATGAATCAATCAGTGGACTGTATTCATGGATGGTAAAATCTGGCATTTCTGCGCGAAAAAACTCCGGCATGGCGGCAATATTTTGAGCCAGCGCACCCGCAATAGGAATGTAACCCTGACTAGATCGCTGCATACCGATGGTTCCACCAGTGTATGCGATGTATATAGACTTTTTATCCAAAAAATACCCCTTGAGTTAATTATTAAACTAATTAGGTTGAAGTATAGAGCTTGGTATAAAAACTAAAAAGCCCAGCAGGGCTGGGCTTTATAAAATAGATGAATTGTTGATTATTTCTCTATTACAGCTTGATCTGCTCACAAGCGGGGCACAAGGCATAAATCCCTTTCGGATCATTAAAGTTTGCAAGCGGCGCGGCTTGCTCATCAACGGCGTTAAGAATTTGTCTTAGCATTGGCGAGCTCACTAAGCTCTGCTGGGCAAATTGCGCGCTTTTGGCCATTAAATCCGCCATGAACTGCTCCCTTACACTGAGCTCTGGGCGAATCACTTTTACTTCAAACGCATCCAGCTCTGCTAAGTTTGCAGCGCGGCTCATCGCGACATCAAAGCCACCTAAGTGATCAACTAAGCCTTTCTCTAGTGCATCTTTTCCGGTCCAAACGCGGCCTTGGGCTAAGCTATCAACTTGTGCTGGTGTCATCTTACGCCCTTGGGCCACTACATTGATAAACTGCTGGTAACCATTTTCAATGCTCAGCTGAACAATTTGTTTCATGTATGATGGCAATGGCCGCGTGATATCAACGCTGCTTAGCGCATGGGTGCCAACGCCATCATTGGTGATGCCCATTTTTGCGAGTGCATTCTCTATGGTGGCAAACATGCCAAAAATGCCGATAGAGCCAGTTAACGTAACGGGCGAAGCGACAATTTCATTGGCTGCAGATGCTATCCAATAGCCACCTGAAGCACTGGTACTACTCATCGAAACCACCACGGGCTTATTGGCCGCTTTAAGTGCAAGAACTTGTTGCCTTACTTGCTCAGAAGCAAATGCGCTGCCGCCCGGTGAATCTAAACGCAGTACCACCGCTTTAACTTGTGAGTCCATCAGTGCTTCGTTGAGTAAGTGAGATAAAGTATCGCCACCAATCACACCAACAGGTTGTTCGCCATTCATAATTTGGCCGCTGGCAAATATCGCCGCAATTTTATCTTGGCCTTGTTCCTGATAATTAAATAAAGGAGGGATCGCGCCAAGGTAACTATCTAAACTAATTTGTAAGTAATCACTTCCCGCGGCATTCTCTCCAACATTAGCCATTAAGAATTGACGAGCTTCTTGGCTGCTTTTTAGCTCATCCACTAAGCCTGATGCTTTAGCATAAGCTGCTTGATCGCCTTGCACCGCTTTTAAACGCTCTAAGTAGCTGTCTATATTGGGTGAAATGGCATCATGTGACACTTTTCTGCGCTCAGCAACTTGGCTGACATAGGCATTCCACAATTGGTTAAGCCAGTGTAAGTTAGCCTCTTTGCTTAGCGCCGACATGCTATCGCGCGTATAAGGTTCAACAAACGATTTGTAAGTGCCTACTTTGAATACATGAGGCGTAATATCAAGCTTCTCAATTGCTGATTTGAAGTACAGGCGATACACGCCTAAGCCCTGCAGCGCAATCGCGCCTTGCGGGTTAAGCATTAAATTATCGGCATAGCTGGCTAAGTAATATTGGCTTTGGCTATAAAAATCACCGTAGGCATAGATTTTCTTACCACTGGTTTTAAACTTCTCGAGTGCGTCACCAATTTCAAACAACTTATTCATGCCGGTGCCTTGTAGGTTTTCAAGGCTAAGCACTAGTGCGGTAATGCGATTATCAGATTGTGCAAAGCGAATAGCGTGGATCACATCACTGAGTGCAATCTCACGAAACTCGTTGGGATCTTTGCCAAATACTTCATTGGATATTTCTTGAAAAGGATCAGCAGGGCGACGCTCTTCGACTATTTGGCCACTGAGATCTAAATTAAGCGCAGCACCTTGCGGCACATTAATCGTCTCCTCGCTGTTAAATGACAACACCACAACGGCGATAACTCCGAGGAAAATTAAATTTAATACCAATAATCGCGTAAAATTAATTGTTTTGGCAATTGCCCTAAATATCCATTTGATAACACGCACAATAAGTTTTCCATTAGTGGTTTGAAGGGGTCACTTTACTAAATAACGGGTTGAGAAAAAACTCTTTGTGGTAAAGGTTTCATCTTAACCTGCCAGCTATTATGATATTGATTCCTATTTAGTAAAGAAGAGTCGCAATATGTTAGCCATGGATTTGTTACTAAAACGTCGTTCTTGTCCGCGTTTAGCCGCCCCTGCACCCGATAGCTGTGAACTTGAAACTATTTTGCAAGCGGGATTACGTGCCCCTGATCATGGTAGCCTGCAGCCGTGGCGTTTTATTGTGGCCCAAGGTGATGGCCTATTACGTTTAGGGGATATTTACTACCAAGCCATGCAAGCGCAAGGAGCAGATGAGGCGGCGCTACAAAAAGCGCAAAACATGCCACAGCGGGCGCCCGTTGTGATTAGTATTATTGCCAAGGTGACCAAAGAGCATAAAGTGCCAGAGATAGAGCAAATTATTTCCGCTGGGTGTTGCGTGCATGCTATGCAAATGGCGGCGCAAGCCATGGGCTATGGCGGCGTTTGGCGCACCGGCGATTTATGCTATAACGCCATGGTAGAGCAGGGCTTAGGCTTGGCCGAAAATGAAAGTTTAGTGGGTTTTTTATATATTGGCACGCCAGTGACCGAGCCTTCAGCGCCGAAAACGCTACTTGTCGATGATTTTGTCTCTCACTTATAGGGGTGAATATAGTGACATACAAAAAAGCTGGCTAAGCCGGCTTTAGTCAGTTAAATAACTTGTTTAGCATTAGAATTCCGCTGTTTTAGGATCTTTAGGTGCGCGCGGGAAGGGACACTTGGGTTTCAGATATCAAAAGGTTCAAAGGGTATTAAAATAAGGTTTTCATTATGATAAAAGATTTCACTTCCGAGCAAGCTAGGACGTTGGCCTCCCACATCACAACAAATGTTTTTAATGTAAATGAAAACCCAAGGCGCTGACGGATCCCCTCATAATTTAAGCATCGCTGTTTGATGGATCACCCGTGTGTATTCGCAGATTGCCCACTGTATATCTGCGCTACTTATTCGGTGGTCCCGCCGCCTTAGCACCTCTTTTGCGAGCCGTGTTATTGATAAAACATGGCGGGTTTTGATGGTGTTAGCTTGAAACTGATATTGCCAATTTTGCTGCCTAGCAATCAGTCCAATAAACCAAAACACAACCTCAGCCAACAGGCTGATGAGTAGCAAAATATCCAATCGTTTCGTGCTGCGACTCCGGCAATGGCGTAAGCCAAAGCCATAAGCAGGGCTTTTTAAGTCCCGAAATGATTCTTCGATTTGCATCCGTTTGGCGTAGGTAAATACAGGACAGGCACTTTTTATTACCAATAAATAGAGTGCCTTAGCACCAGCTTCCTGCACTAGATGGCGAAAGTATGTACTACGCCCGGCCACTTTAGCCTTTTGTTCAAGAAGGTGAAAGACAAGTAGGAGCAGCAGTCATGCTGTGATAACCCAGTTCCAGAGGTATGTATTTAGGAAAAAATAAGACAGGAAAGGCTCTTTTTATTGAAAGGACGGCAGGCGAAGCTAGGTAGCTCAAAGGGGAAAGTGCAGAGGATGCTTACAATGGCTTAGACGGGAAGCAGCTTTACGATAAGGGAGAAAGAAAAGCTAAACAATTGCCAGATGGTACTAAAGTTGAGCTTCATCCATCAGCAGGTGAAATAGGAAACTACCTGCCTGGCACGCCGAGATTGGGTTTTCAAAGACCAAAATCTTCAAAAGATATATAAAGTAAGGTTTCCATTATGATAAAAGACTTAACTACGGAGAAAGCTAGTGCTTTGGCAGCTCACATAACAAAAAATATATTTAATGTAAATGGTAAGGTAAGAGGGGGATTGAAAGAAAACTGGATAGGCGGTGTTGCTAATTGCCATTTCAATGAGTACGACATTTTTTATTGGCTAAATGAAGCAGAGTTTTCTGCTGTTATATTGCCTCTGGCGGAATTAGTTGGAGATAAAAAGCTGATAATAGTGGAGGATTTTGAGCGTGGCTTAAATGGTAAATTTTGGTGGCTGGGATGTGAAATTGAAAATAGCTGGGAGGCTTTTAATTTCTTTACAGAAGAAACTGACATTATGTCCTTTTATATGATTGGGGAAAGCGAGCAGTGGTGTTTATGGGCTGGTGATGACTCATGGATATTTTGTGCAGAGAGTTACTTATTCAAACAGTTAAATGCTGAAATTCTTAGTCTGAAAGCAATGCTAGATAAATGTACAGAAAAAACAAGGAAAGAATATGTCGACCTTATTCATGCCATATCTAGATTACCTAAATCTGATTACTACGATTAAAATAAAAAAATACAGGATGGCCACTTATTAGTGCAGGTTTAGAAGCGGGGTTTAATTAGCTGGATTTTTATAGTGTGCTCACAAATATCATTGCTGGTGAAAGGCAGTTAATGCGTAAGCGCATCATAAACCCCGCATTCTAATCCCCTAGCACGAAGAATAAGATCAAGTCTCCAACCATGAGGAGATT